>JAAZLP010000300.1 GCA_012799265.1 Phyllobacteriaceae bacterium
CTCGGGTGCCCGATCCATCCCCACACAGCAGTCGGCATCGGCGCGGGTCGAGAAGTTGGCGATGATGAAATCAACGAGCGGTCGTGCTTCTGCAGCGAATTCGGTCGCGTAGATACAGTCCAGCGTGTAGCCGCGTCCGCCGTTGACTGTTTCGGTGTGCACAAGGGTCACCGGAATATCCATCGGGGAATCTGTGCTGTTGCCCTCATAGGTGAGAGCGGTTGCGTCCTGGAACTCAACATTGCCTTTGGAGGTGAGAGCGAAGCCGGGCAGGGTCTGACCCCAGGCTTCTGTCAACTCGGTGTCATTGAGGCCGTTCAGGGCCACCTGCGGGGTCCAGGCAGCATCTTCCACTGCCACCACAAGCAGCTCGCATTGCAGCGGCGCGCTGGTGTGGTTGATCGTAAGCGGACCATCGCCGCCACCGCTGGCAACCATGGTCGAGGGATAGATCAGCGTGTAGGGAAGGTTGGTCAGGACTGACCGGGTGATGCTGATCTCCTGCGCCGCCGCCAGCATGGGCGTCAGCGCCAGACCAAGACCTGCCAGAAGAGGTGCGATCCTTTTGGCCTGCATCATCCGATCCTCTCAGCTTCGTTGTCCCGTCTGGAGCAAAGCGCTCCAAACCAAGGCGAACATATGGCGGGCGGGGTTAAACCCGATCATCCTGCCATATAGTTGGGGAACCAGGCTTCGTGGGCCTCGCGCAGTTCTGCAACCGAGACGGCGCGTGCCGCACCCAGCTTCAGCTCCGTACCGCCCGTATTGCCGATCCACGGCGCATGGATGCCCAGGGCCTCAGCTTCGATCCAGAGCTTGGCGATCTCTTCGCCCTGCGGGTCGAGATTGAGGGTGACGAGGTAACGGCCCTGATCTTCACCGAAGAAGGTCTTGATCGGGTCATTGCCTTCAACATCGGTCACCGTCGCGCCGATATTACCGGCGATAGCCATCTCCGCCAGCGCAACACCCAGACCACCATCCGACAGGTCGTGGCAAGCAGTGACAACGCCGGAGCGGATCAGCTTGCGGACGAAGTCGCCGGTCTTGCGCTCTGCCACCAGATCGACATGCGGCGCGTCGCCATCCCGACGATCAAAGAGATCGCGAAGATAGATCGACTGGCCAAGATGGCTGCCGCGCACGGCCGGGCCACCGATCAGCAGGATCGGCTGGTTTTCAGCAACAAAGCCGATGCGGACGGACTTTTCCCATTCCGGCAGCAGGCCAACGCCACCGATGGTCGGGGTCGGCAGAATGCCGCGGCCATTGGTTTCGTTGTAGAGCGAGACATTGCCCGAGACGATCGGGAAGTCCAATGCCCGGCAGGCGGCGCCAATGCCTTCGATGGCCTTGACGAACTGGCCCATGATTTCGGGGCGTTCGGGATTGCCAAAGTTGAGGTTGTCGGTTGCGGCCAGAGGTTCAGCACCGGTTGCGGTGAGGTTGCGCCAGGCTTCGGCCACGGCCTGCTTGCCGCCCTCAAACGGGTTGGCTTCGCAATAGCGCGGGTTTACGTCGGAGGTGAAGGCGAGGCCCTTCTTTTCAGCGCCTTCGACGCGGATGACACCGGCATCGCCACCCGGGCGCTGCATGGTGTTGCCCTGGATCATGGTGTCGTACTGCTCATAGACCCAGCGACGCGACGAGCAGTGATGCCCGCCGATCAACTTGAGCAGTGCATCGGCCACATCCGTCTGCGGCACGTCACTGTCGGCGAGGGCAGCCGGAATGATCGGCTCGACCCAGGGACGATCATATTCCGGAGCTTCGTCGCCCAGTTCCTTGATCGGCAGATTGGCGACTTCTTCGCCCTGCCAGAGCACGCTGAAGCGGAGGTCGTCCGTCGTCCTGCCGACGGTTGCGAAGTCCAGTTCCCACTTCTCGAAGACCTTGCGGGCGACTTCTTCCTTTTCCGGATGCAGCACCATGAGCATGCGCTCCTGGCTTTCCGAGAGCATCATCTCGTAGGCCGTCATGTGCTCTTCGCGGACCGGCACCATGTCGAGGTTGAGCTCGATGCCAAGGTCGCCCTTGGCACCCATTTCGACAGCCGAGCAGGTGAGACCAGCCGCGCCCATGTCTTGGATGGCGATCACGGCGCCGGTCGCCATCAGCTCAAGACAAGCTTCGAGCAGGCGCTTTTCGGTGAAGGGGTCGCCGACCTGAACGGTGGGGCGCTTTTCCTCGATGTCATCGCCAAATTCCGCGGATGCCATGGTCGCGCCACCAACGCCGTCACGACCGGTCTTGGCACCGAGGTAAACCACGGGCAGACCAACGCCTTC
>JAAZLP010000301.1 GCA_012799265.1 Phyllobacteriaceae bacterium
AAGAGGCCCGCGCTGCCGAAGAAGCCCGTGCCGCTGAAGAAGCCCGCGCCGCAGAAGAGGCCCGCGCTGCCGAAGAAGCCCGTGCCGCTGAAGAAGCCCGCGCCGCAGAAGAAGCTCGCGCTGCAGAGGAAGCTCGCGCAGCTGAAGAAGCTGCCCGTGCGGCCGAACAGCCGGTTGCTGTTGAGCCGCCTGCTGAACAGCCGGCCGTGGAACAGCCTGCTGTCGAGCAACCCGCCGAGCAACCTGTGGTGGAGCAACCCGATGCTGAACAGCCCGCCGCTGTTGAGCAGCCTGCCGTGGAACAGCCGGCAGCAGAAACCCCAGCGGCTCCCGTCACCCCGGAAGTCGACTACGCCGCCCAGCTCGCACCACTGGTGGCGGAGTATGAAACCGCGGTCGCCGACCTCCTCGCTGGGGCAGATGCCGACGAAACCAACCTGCGCATCAGCGCCATCTACGCCCAGATTCGCGCACTCTGCGAGGCCCTGGGCAACGCCGACGTCGATGCCTGCCTCGCCGGCTACAATCTGAGTCTGCCCGAAGTTCCGGCACTCGCCCAGCCGTCCGCCCCGGTTGAAGAGCCGATTGAGCCGCCTCCAGCCGTGGTTGAAGAAACCACATCTGATGGCCAGACCGCTGAGCCCCTGGTTGAACTGCCCGAAGGCGTCACGGTCGAGCAGATCGCGCCGGTGCTCGACAGCGCCAAGGATCTTCCAGTTGAGGTAGTTCCCGCAGCTGAAGGAGCTGCCCCAGCGGAAGGCGCTGCGCCTGCTCCGGAAGCGCCGCCGGCTCAGCCGGATGTCGTGGTGACCACCGAAACCCTGCCACAGTCCGACGAAGCTGCTCAGTCTGAAGCCATTCAGGCCCTGGCGATCGGAACGTCTGCTGATGCGACAACGCAGGATGCCGGGACCCAGATAACGGCGGTGGACAACACCACGGTCAATCAGACCGTGATCAACAACTACGTCACGAACATCGTGAACAACGTCACGACGATCGAAAATTCTGGCACCACCAACATCGACAACAGCACGACGGTCAATAACGTCCAGCAGAACAACATCGAACAGAATATCCAGCAGAACAACGTCCAGCAGAACTATGTGCAGGTCGTGGAAGCGCCTGTTCTGCAGCCGAGTTCGACTGGTGACGTGATCGCTCAGGTTATCCTGCAGGTTGGTGCACAGCTGATCGTCAACTCGATCGGTCAGGACACGGACCGCTTCTACAACCCGCAGCAGGACGAGATTTACTACGAAGAGCTGCGCAATGGCCGCATCCGCGAGGTCATCACTCGTCCGGATGGCACTCAGGTCATCACCGTTCGTAACCGTAACGGCGACGTCCTGCGCCGCTCGCGCATCACGCCTGATGGCCGTGAATATGTCCTCGCATATTTCGACGATCGCTATGACAACAATCTCGCCACCTGGCGTGACCCGGGTCTCGACCTGCCGCCGCTGCGCCTGAACATTCCGGCCCGCGACTACGTGCTCGATGCCCGTTACGCCGACGAACGTGAACTGACCACCTTCTTCGCCCAGCCGCCGGTCGAACAGGTTGCCCGTCTCTACTCGATCGACGAAGTCAAGCGTTCGGCCCGTGTCCGCGACAGTGTCCGCAAGCTCGAAGTGGGTAACCTCACCTTCGATACCGGCGCTGCCACCATCGGTCGCGATCAGGTACGCTCGCTCTCCAACGTGGCGAACGCCATGCTGGCCCTGCTCGCCACCAATCCGAACGAAACCTTCCTCATCGAAGGCCACACCGACGCGGTTGGTTCGGACATCTCTAACCTGCGCCTGTCCGATGCCCGTGCGGCAACTGTTGCCCGCATCCTCTCGGACTTCTATGGCGTACCGCCTGAAAACCTGGCGACCCAGGGCTACGGCGAACGCTACCTCAAGATCCGCACCGAGGCGGCGGAGCGCGAAAACCGTCGCGTCACCATCCGTCGCATTACGCCGCTGATCACGGTAGCCAGCCGCTAATCGCCCTGGCACCTGCGACAAAGGGTCGGACATTTGTCCGGCCCTTTTTTTGTATGCCACCGCCTTGTCAGCCATTTCGGCTTTGCTATCCATACGCTCCCCCCTGTGGAGCGACTTATGAAACGCCTCGAACTTTTCGTTGAAAACATCATCCTGGCCAGCCGGTGGCTGCTGGTTGCGTTCTATATCGGCCTTGGCGTAGCGCTGGCCCTTTATGCGTTCACCTTCTTTGTGAAGCTGTGGGACTTTGGCAGCCACATCCTCGAACTGGGCGAAACCGAAACCATTCTCAAAGTGCTCGGGCTCATCGACGCAGCGCTTATCGCGAGCCTGGTCGTGATGGTGCTTATTTCGGGCTATGAGAATTTCGTCTCGCGCTTCGATAACGAAGAAGAGGTTCACTGGCTCGGCCAGATCGACGCGGGATCGCTCAAGATCAAGGTCGCGTCCACCATCGTGGCAATCTCTTCAATCCACCTGCTACAGATCTTCCTGAACGTGCCGACCTACGGCGATCAGGACATTTTCTGGTACACGGTCCTCCATGTTACCTTCATTGTCTCGGCACTGTTCCTCGCGCCGATCGACCGCATCTCAAAAAAGCCACAAAATTCCTCGGGTCCACAGATCTAGTATCGCCCCTTAAGTAGCTGCAGAGACACAATTATCGCCCCCGATTACGAACGTGATCGGGGGCTTTCACATTGCCGGGAACTCTCGCGCAAACACCGCGTTTATTTGCCAGCGTGAAACAAAGGAGCAATTCATATGGCTACCCCAGAACGCGATACTGTTTACACCAATGACGGTAACCGCACCGTCTATACCCGTGAGAGCAACGGCACCGGCTGGTTTGTCGGCATCATCGTCGCTCTTGCATTGCTGGCTATCGGCTACCTCGTGTTCTCGGCCAATTCCGGCCCGGCAACCACGGTGGACGTGAATACCACGCCGGCAATTGAGTCGACTGAGCCTGCCATGAGCCCCGCGCCCATGACTGAAGCCCCTGCAGTTGAAGCCCCGGCCCCGATCGTGGAAGCCCCGGCAGCTCCGGCCGCACCGGCTGATGCCCCGGCTGTTGATGCCGCTCCGGCTGCTGAGCCTGCTGCCCCGACCTCCCCGTAAGCTCAGCTTCATGGGCCATGGGCTCCCCTCCCCCCAAGGCCTCGAAGAGACCCCGGTCCCCCACCGGGGTCTTCTTTTTGGGCGCAGTTTGTCCAGACCTGTTGTCAAACGGGCAGAGACTTCCCATCTGTGGGCAAATCTCGGGAGCCGCCATGTTCAACATCGACCAAATCCTCAAGTCCCTGCAGTCTGATCCAAACCTCAAGCGTACGGCAATGACGGGCGCTGCTGGTCTGGCTGCGGGCATGATCTTTTCCGGCGGAAAGCCCGGCAAGCTGCTTGGCAATGCGGCGCGCGCCGGCGCCCTCGCTGCCGTTGGTGGGCTCGCTTACAAGGCTTTTCAGAACTATCAGCAGAGCCAGGGCAACGGCCCTGTGCCGCAGGAAGACGCGTTCATCCCTTCCGCAGAGCAGGCACAGGAAGAACTCGGCAAGACCCTCGTTCGCGCCATGATTGCTGCCGCGAAGGCCGATGGCCGCATCGACGCGGATGAAAAGTCCGCCATTTTTGACAAGCTCAAGACCATGCCGCTTTCCGCCGAGGAAAAAGCCTGGGTCTTTGATGAATTGTCGTCGCCCCTGGACCTCAATGCCGTCGTTGCCCGCGCCACAACGCCCGAAGTCGCGGTCGAGATTTATGCCGCCTCTCTGGTCGCCATCAGCGCCGACACCCCCGCAGAGCAGGCATATCTCGAAGCCCTGGCGGCCCGCCTCAAGCTGGCGCCGGCTCTGGTAGCCGAAATCCATCGCGAAGCTGGCGAAAAGGCGCCAGAGGCTTCCCCAACGCCCATTTCGCCCTTTGCCTATACGCAGGGCTCCGGCAACGTCTGATCTAACAAAGCGGCCTCCGGGCCGCTTCTTTTATGGCGCGACGAGGCTCAACTGCCGACCATGAGATGGCTGCAACGGCCGCGCATTATGTGGGTAGCGATCGGTGAAAGTGGCGATCTGGTCAGCTGACACCGTCATCGGCTCACTCATCACCACCCAGGACACGATCTGCGAACAGGGCGGTGTCGTCAACGACCCCTGATAGCGGAAGGAGGCGCTGCTGGGCGGCAACAGCGTCCTCAGGTCCACTTCCGTGTCCCCGACCACCACATCACTCACCGTATCGGGCCACAGCGAGAACAATTGCCCGAGGGTCTCGTTCGCCTCGCCCGGCTTCAGCATGACGCCCACGACCAGCAGTTTGGGTCCTTCGGCGATGTGCACGAAATGCGCTTCAAGTGGGGCGTGCTCACCATCGATCGCGTGCTCCGACTGATGATGGAGGTGCATCTGCAAAAGCTCGTAGCGCACACCGTCATAATCGACCCCACCACCCAAACCATTGGCCTGCAATTCAAGCGTATGACCATTGTCGAGCATGTGAGGCACGAATGGCGACCAATCGAGCTCAAGCACCGGCCCCTGTGCCGGACTGGCATCGCCTGTCACAAGGGCGATGGGCGATTGTTCAACCCCGATCGCGCAGGCCTCATAGCCATCGGCCAGATTTCCCCAATGCTCGGGACCAGCGCTTCCCTCATAGCTCCAGTCCGCCGCTGCCGCCGGTAAAATCAACACCATGGTAACAGCAAGTAAGCCGCCCAACCTCATCTCTTTGCCCCCTCAAGCAATGTCCCGTTCGATAAGAGGCTGTCAGACCCTAAGAAATCATTGCCGCTTGGTCGCAATGCATGGGCACATGCTTGTGCGTTCTTGAACCCTAAGGCTCACCGGTCCACATCAGCGGGCAAGGAGTACCGCCATGGAACTTGGACTATATTCGTTCGCCGAGAACACGCCCGACCCGCTGAACGGCAATGCGCTGCAATCGCCAGCCGAGCGCGTCCGCGACCTCATCGAGGAAATCGAGCTAGCCGACCAGCTGGGCCTCGCCTTTTACGGCTTGGGCGAACATCACCGCGCCGACTATGTGGCCTCTTCGCCGGTCACCATTCTGGCCGCCGCCGCCGCGCGCACCAAAAACATCAAGCTCTCGACCGCTGTCACCGTGCTCAGCTCGGAAGACCCGGTGCGCGTCTGGCAGCAGTTTTCGACGCTTGACCTCATTTCCAATGGCCGCGCCGAGATCATGGCTGGTCGTGGCTCCTTCATCGAAAGCTTCCCGCTCTTCGGTCTCGATCTCAACGACTACGATGATCTCTTCGAGGAAAAGCTCGAAATGCTGTTGAAAATCCGCGACGGCGGCAAGGTCGCATGGCCGGGCAGCAGGCATACCAAGCCCATCCCGGGCCTCGAGATTTACCCCAAGCCGGTGCAGGACAAGCTGCCGCTCTGGATCGCCGTTGGCGGCACGCCCAATTCCGTCGCCCGCGCCGCCTATTATGGCCTGCCGCTGATGATCGCCATCATTGGTGGCCGCCCGCAGCAGTTCCAGCCACTGGTCGAGCTTTATCGCCAGACCGGCGCAAAGGTGGGCCATGACGCCTCGAGGCTCAAGGTCGGTGTGTCCGGCCACGGTTTCATCGCCGAGGACAGCCAGGCCGCCCGCGATATTGCCTATCCTTCCCACAGCGCCACCATGAACAGGATCGGTGCCGAGCGCGGCTGGCCGGCGGGCACACGAGCCCAGTTCGAGGCGAGCACCACCCCGGAGGGCGCCTACTACATGGGCTCGCCGCAGGAGGTGATCGACAAGATCCTGATGCAGCATGAATGGTTTGGCCACAACCGCTTTGGTCTGCAGCTCAGCGTCGGCACAGTCCCGCATGACAAGGTCATGAAGGCCATCGAGCTCTATGGGACGGTCGTCAAACCGGCCATCGACAAGGCTTTAGGCGGCTAGCCAACAAAAAGCCGGCCGGCGCACAGCGCCGACCGGCATAATGCCTGTCTGCATTCTGGAATTACTACTTCCCGGAGCGCGTGATCGACTTGATCTGCAGCGGCGGGATGCCGGACTTTTCGGAGATCGCGCGGTCCTGTTCTTCAATCGCAGCGCGCGCCGGCTCATCGCCATCCAGGCCGCCGAGCAGGCTCGCATCCACCTTGCGGTTGGAGCGCTGCGAGCCGTCCTCATAGACAACGTCGAACATGACGAACTCTGTACGGGCGGTCGGTTTCTTGGCCATTTTCAGCATTCCTTCAAAAACATGACCGCGAGCCGTTAGGCCCGCGGTCGATAACGGGTTAGTCGTGGGTGGGTTAGCGGTAGATACCGTCGCCCTGCTCGTCGATGATCTGCCGGCCCTTGCTCAACGCCAGCATGATCAGATCATCAACCGAGCTCATCCGGTCGGCACGAATATAGCGGTAGCTCTTGAGCTCGCCGCCGATCTCTTTTTCGATCACGCCCGCCAGCTGATATTCGCTGCCCGCGCGCATTTCGATGGCCTTGATCGTGTGGCCCTTGTGTTCTTCCTGGCCGAGCACCTTGTCGCCCTTGGGCTCGTCGCTGGCGCTGCCACCACCGAATAGCTTCTTGAAGAACGACATGCTCGGGCCTCCTATCCGATTGGTCTGCGCTGCGGCCTGGGTCTTTCCAGCTCGCCACGCCTGTCCATCTCTTCCTGCAACCAAAGCGGGGAGATGTCAAAATGGTTCGGCCAGGTCGGTACGCCATTGGCGAGACTGACCTTGCCGAAATAACTGCGTTCGCGAAGGGCTTCGGTCCCCTCGCCCCGCTCGGCCAGCATCGGCGCCGCATTGAAGGTGCCGAATGTGCCGTCTGAAAAGCTCACCAGCAGCTTGAACGGGATGGCCGCTCGAACCGATGTGACCTTGAGGCGTGGAGCAGCCATGGGCTGCTCCTAGTTGTCGAGGAAGCTCCGCAGCTTGCGGCTGCGGCTCGGGTGCTTCAGCTTGCGAAGCGCCTTCGCTTCAATCTGACGAATACGTTCGCGGGTAACCGAGAACTGCTGGCCGACTTCTTCCAGCGTGTGATCGGTGTTCATGCCGATGCCAAAGCGCATGCGCAGCACGCGTTCTTCACGCGGGGTGAGCGACGCCAGAACGCGCGTGGTGGTTTCGCGCAGGTTCGACTGGATCGCGGCGTCGATCGGCTGGATTGCGTTCACGTCCTGGATGAAATCGCCCAGGTTCGAATCTTCTTCGTCGCCGATCGGCGTTTCCAGCGAGATCGGTTCCTTGGCGATCTTGAGGACCTTGCGGACCTTGTCGAGCGGCATCTGCAGCTTTTCGCTGAGCTCTTCCGGCGTCGGCTCACGGCCAATTTCGTGGAGCATCTGGCGGCTGGTGCGGACGATCTTGTTGATCGTTTCGATCATATGGACCGGAATACGGATCGTGCGGGCCTGATCCGCGATGGAACGCGTGATCGCCTGACGGATCCACCAGGTCGCATAAGTCGAGAACTTGTAGCCGCGACGGTATTCGAACTTATCGACCGCCTTCATCAGGCCGATATTGCCTTCCTGAATGAGGTCGAGGAACTGCAGGCCGCGGTTCGTGTACTTCTTGGCGATGGAAATCACGAGACGCAGGTTTGCCTCGACCATTTCCTTCTTGGCGATAGCGGCTTCGCGTTCGCCCTTCTGCACCTTGTGCACGATGCGGCGATATTCGCCAACATCGAGGCCGGCTTCCGTGGCAAGGGTCGCGATCTCACGGCGGATATCGGCAATGGTGTCGGTCTCGCGACGGGCAAATTCAGCCCAGCCCTTGCCCGGAAAGCTTTCCAGCGACCATTCCCAGCTCGGATCGAGTTCGCGACCGTAATAGTTCTCGAGGAAGTTCTCGCGCTTGACGCCATAGCTCTCGGCCAGGCGCAGCAGACGGCCTTCAAGACGCACGAGGCGCTTGTTGATGTCATAGAGCTGCTCGACAAGGCTTTCGATACGGCCATTGTTGAGCGAGAGCGACTTCACATCGGCAATGACCTTGCTGCGCAAAGCGGCGAGCATGGAATTGTCGGCATCCGAGATGGCAGCGGTGCGATCTTCGGCGTGACGGTCCTGCATCTCGCGCATTTCGCCATAGGCTTCAGCGATGCGGTTGAAGGTTTCTACGACTTGCGGCTTGAGTTCGGCTTCCATGGCCGAGAGCGACAGGGCGTTGTCGAACTCGTCGTCATCGTCCTCGACCGGATCCTGCGGCGCTTCCGGCTCTTCAGGCACGTAGTCGTCGTCTTCACCCGAGGCAGCACGGCGCGGCGCCGGCTTGGCCTTTTCCTTGGTCGGTTCGGGCTCAGGGCGCGCAGGCGCAACCGGGATTTCCGGTGCAGCCTGCTTGGCATCAGGGCCAGCATAGGTCGCTTCGAGATCGATGATGTCGCGCAGCAGGATTTCGCCCTGGGCGAGCTGGTCGCGCCAGATGATGATGGCCTGGAACGTCAGCGGGCTCTCGCAGAGGCCTTCGATCATGGTCTCGCGACCGGCCTCGATGCGCTTTGCGATGGCGATTTCGCCTTCGCGGCTCAGCAGCTCGACCGAACCCATTTCGCGCAGATACATGCGCACGGGGTCGTCGGTGCGATCCGAACCAGACTTCGCATTGGACGTATTGGCGACAGCCGTACCGGTCGCAGGCGCGACTTCGGTGCCGGTATCGTCATCATCCTTGTCGACCTCGGTCTCTTCGACCTCATCCTCGTCGACGACATTGATGCCCATTTCCGAGAACATGGACATAAAGTCTTCGATCTGCTCGGAACTGGTCTCGTCCGAGGGCAGCACGGCGTTCAGTTCTTCATAGGTCACATAGCCGCGCTTCTTGGCGACCTTGATCAGCTTTTTGACCGCGGCATCGTTTTGATCGATCAGCGGGCTGTCATTGGAAGCCTCGGGGGCGCCGGATTCGGGCTTTTCGGTTTCCTTACCGGCTTTCGTCGCTGTCTTCGTGGCCATCTGGTACTCCTCGGGATCTGGGCGGCGATCCCGGCTGTGTCTTTAGGTGGTGACCGATCAAGACAAGGTAAAGGTCTGGTCACTGGAGCGTTAACAGCTCACGCGCACATTGGTCGCATTCGGGACACTCGGCGACTGATTCGCCATAGCGCAAAATCGCGCATCATCGAAGCCTTCAGGATTTCCCCTAAAAACTGCGAGTTGCGCGTCCCGATAGCGAACCAAATCCTTCGATCAATGCCTCTGTGCCATCCACAGTGGTAATCTGGTTCTTGATGTCCCGCAGCCTTTCAAAGGTTTCTTCGCTCGGGTCTTCGCCCAGCGCCGCTTCGGCTGCTTTCAGTTCCTTATTTAGCTGAACTTTCTTGTTATGCAAGGCCAGCGCATGGCTTAATCCGATCTCGGCATCCACCAACGCGGTCTCAGAGCTCGCCTGCCAGACCCCCTGCGCCGCGAGCGTCTCGCTCATTCGGACCAGCGCCGGACCATGTCCACGCACGCCCAGCGCAGAGCGCAGGTCGTCCGAAGAAATATCGTGATGCCGCACCACCAGGGCGAGAATGTCGCCCAGCACCTTTTGGGCCAGTGGTGTCTCGTTATCCAGCGCCGCAAGCTGTTCGAACTTGTCTTCGACCAGCGCGGGGTGGTTGACCAGTGTCAGGATGATCGTTGCCTCACGCGGGGTAACATCCGCCACCGCCGCGCTCCGCAACAGGCGCGAATTGCGCAGCGTGTCCGATACAACCAACCGCGGCGTACCGCGCGACGGATACCCATAGGCCCCGCTCTGCCCATAGGCTGGCTTGCCGCCGCGCTGCCAGCTATCCCGCCCACCCTGGCGTAAAGGCGCGAAGAAGGCCTTCAATTTCTCGTCAAAGGCCTGCTGATAGTGGAAGCGGACCGTCGAATCCTGGATCGAGTTGGCCCGTTCGCGCAGACGCGCCTGCAGAGCTGCGCGTTCTTCCGGCGCCTCGGGCACCAGCCCTCCAGTCTCAAAGCTCCAGACCATGTCCGAGAGGCTGCGCGCCTTTTCGATCACATCGACAAAAGCACCCCTACCCTGCGCCTTTATGAGATCATCCGGATCCTGCCCTTCTGGCAGGGTCGCGATCTTGACCGTCTTGCCTGGCTTGAGATGCGGCAGGATCAGGTCCGTCGCGCGCTCGGCGGCCTTGAGGCCAGCCTTGTCGCCGTCAAAGCACAGGACAGGCACATCGGTCATGCGCCAGAGCAGCTGAATGTGTTCTTCCGTCAGCGCCGTGCCCAGTGGCGCGACAGTGCCTTCAAATCCGGCCGACACCGCGGCGATCACGTCGAGATAGCCTTCTACCACCACGACCGTCGCGCCATCGCGCGCCGCGTTCTTGGCGGTGTGTCCGTTGTAGAGGGTATGGCGCTTGGAAAAGAGCTGGGTTTCCGGCGAATTGAGATATTTCGCCGGCACATCGGGGCTCATCGCGCGCCCCCCAAACGCGATTACCCGCCCCTTGAAGTCGGTGATGGGGAACATGACGCGGTTGCGGAACCGATCATAGGTCAGCGGGTCGCCATCCCGGCTGGTGACAAGGCCGGTATCCACCATCGCCTGCGCGGAAACGCCATTGGCCGCCAGATGCTCTTTCAGCCCATTCCGACTGTCCGGCGCAAAGCCGATGCGGAACCGCGCCTGGTTGATCGGCGAGACCCCGCGCTCGAAAAGATACCCCCGGGCCCGCGCCCCGATATTATGCGCCAGCGCTGCTTCGAAATAGCGCGTCGCAATCTCCATCACTTCGAGCAGGCTCTTCTGCGCCGCCTCGCGCCGCTCCGTCCGCTCGTCCCGCGCCGGCATTGGCACGCCCGCCATACCGGCCAGCTTCTCGACGGCCTCGGGAAAGCTCATCCCGGCCTTTTCGGTGAGGAACCGGAAGTGATCGCCAGAGGCCCCGCAGCCAAAGCAGTGATAGATGCCCCGCCGGTCATCGGCGTGAAAGCTCGGGCTTTTTTCGGCGTGAAAGGGGCAGCAGGCCCACATATCGCCCTTGCCCGGCTGGCTCTTCCGCTTGTCCCAAAGGACGTGTTCGCCCACCACCTGCGTAATCGGCAGGCGCTGACGGATTTCGTCCAGGAACTGATCGGTGAAGCGCATCTGTGTTATCTAAGCGCTGCCGAAGCCCGAGTCACCATTTGAGAGTTTGTCCACAGCCATGGCCAGAAGAACCTCGACCCTGCCGATGCCGGTCCTGCTGATCCTGACCCTGGGCCCTGCCGCCTTTATCGGCGCCACTCTATGGATGGTGAGCGCCCTCGTCCCGGCCTGCAGCGTTGCCGAGCGCCAGCGTCTCCCGGCGCCCGACGAAAGCTTTGACCTCGTCGTCTTTGCCCGCGATTGCGGCGATACCGCACCCAATACGCAGGCCGCCCTGGTCCCACATGGCGAGGAAGTTCCCTTTGACGCCGCGAGTTTTGTCTCGCTCGCGGTTGAAGCCGATCTGTCTCCCCGCTGGGATGCCTATGGCAATATCGAACTCACACTGCCCGAGGGCGCCGAAGTGCTGCGCCAGGACGAAAACGTCGCCGGCGTCAGCGTCATTTACCAGTGATGTTTTTGAGGAAATCCACTTCGCTTTCCCGATAGGGCGTCCCGTCGGTGTGGAACACATCGTGGAACCACGGATCTGGCGGCACCTCGATATAGGGGTTAGCCCAGCTGTCCCAGGGAAACAGGGTTTGCGACCGCCCTGCCACGAGACCCCAGCAATAGCTGGCGATTTTCTCCCGCTTGGCCATTGGCAGAATGCCTTCAAACGTGCTGCCCGGCGTCCGCGCCATGAATTCGGTGAGAAATAGCGGCCGGTCACGCGGCAGTTCGAGAAGCTTGGCTTCAAACGCCTCGGGCGTCTGGTAGTCATGAAAGCTGATGACGTCGGAATTTTCGATCTGAATGACAGCCAGCGAGTCATCAAAGAGCGCACCAGCGGCCCACACGCCGGATGTCAGCGGCTGGCTCGGACCGGCATTGCGCGCCCAGGCAAAAACCTGCGGCAGTAGCTCGTGAATGAGCTGGATCTTGTCATCGAGTTCGCGGAAACGCCCACCATTAAGATTGCTGGGCTCGTTCCACACGTCCCACGCGAGCACACGCTCGTCGTCGGCAAAGTGAGAGACCACGCCCTCGACATACTCCTTCAACCGCGGGTAGGACGCCTTATCGGCCAGCGCATAGCCCGGCCCCTGCACCCATTGCGAATTGTGGACGCCCGGTCGCGGTGCCGGCTGCGGCCCAAGCTTGACCTCGGGGTTCCAGACAGAGTCGAACAGCACCAGCATGGTGCTGATACCGTGCCGGTTCGCGATGTCGAGATAAGTTTCGACACGGCTCAAAAAGCCTTCGCGGTCTGCATGGAACAGGAGATCATGCAGGAACACGCGCATCGTGTTCATGCCGAGACCCGCTGCCCATCCCAGTTCCCGGTCAATCGTCTCTGGATCAAAGCTCTCGGCCTGCCACATCTCCAGCTGATTGGATGCGGTGGAGGGAACGAAATTTGCCCCGACCAGCCAAGGCAGCCGGGCATACCAGTCATTGGCACGCTGGACCGACCAGCGACCCGATGCATTCAAATCTGCCACGATTCTGACCTCACGCAGCCTTGCTGGCCTGATAAAGCCGCCATGCCCAACCAAAGAGGCTAATGGCAAGCACGATCAGCACGATACCGCCCATAATCACGACGACCGTGGCGCTGAGCAGCGGGAAAATCAGGAACAGCAGCCCCATGAGGACGTAGCTGATGCCAGAGAGCACGACCGGCCAGATGCGCGCATAGCTCTCGCGCTCCTTCACCACGACCCATATCTGCATGGCGCCTACGAAGATCGCGCAGAGCCCAACCAGCGTCGACATGAAGGTGACGGTAAGGATTGTTGCGAGGAACGGACTGAGAATGATCAAAATGCCAAGGATGAGCGAGGCCGCATTGGCGACGACGTCGAACCAGTAATTGCCGCTCTTGCCGCCGCCGAAGGTGAGGCTCCAGAGGCCCAGCGCGCCGTCGATCAGCAGCAGCACGCCGCCAAACAGCACCAGCGCCGTCAGCGCTTCTGCCGGCCAGATGACCGCATAGATGCCCCCGATTAGCATGAGCAGACCGCGCAACGCCGTCGCTGCGGCAAACCTGCGCTTGGTTTCAGACGAAACAGCCATTAGAGCCTCCTTGCGGTCAAAAAACCGCGTCTTCGCAATGCCCTATCCTATTCAGACACACCGAGTCGTGCCAAGCAGCGCGCTCATCTCCAAATTGTGGCGCTCCAATAAGATAATAGTCACCATTTAAGTTTTTTCCCGATGTCAGTAAGGGACCCTTTGCAACTGCTGCTGTATCAGGGTGCCGAGGGACAGGGGGCCCGGCCAGCACAATGATCGACAACGCTTCACTGATGATCGGCATCGCCTTCTCGTGCGCATCCCTGATGGTTGCGCTCGTGATCGGCTGGATTGCCGCGCGTCGTGAAACCTATCTCGTTCTTGGTGCACTGGGCATGGCTCTGGCCGTCGCCGGGCTCGTCATCATGAGCTTTCGCGGCTCCACTTATGATAGCGTGTTTCAGATCATTCCGTTCTCGCTGCTTGAGACCGGCATTGGCTTCATTTACGCCGGCTCGCGCCTCTTCAATAACCGGCAGGCAAATCTGGTCGCGCCCGTCGCGCTGACCCTTGCCTTTGTCGTGCTGACGGCCCTGCCGCTCGCCCTAGGCTTCTCAGGCGTGGGCACAATCATGCTCAATATCAGCGCTGCAATCCTCCTCGGGCTCTGTGCCGGGGAATATTGGCGCACGCGCCACGAGCTGCGCGTCGTGATGCTCACCAATGTCGTGCTCTACAGCGTCAGCGGCCTATCTTTTCTCGCCTGCGCCCTGGTCCTGCTGTTCCAGCAACAGTGGGTCCTGGATGCTCCCCCGCAAAACCTTGCGGAGAGCATAAATTCCATCGCCGTTCTGGTGGGGGTAACCGGCATCGGCGCCACCACGCTCACGCTGCACTATGCGCGTGCTGCCAGCTTCCACCGCAACGCGGCCAATACGGACGACCTCACTGGCGTCCTCAATCGCCGTGCCCTGTTCAGCGAATATCGCGAAGACGATCTTGTGCCCGGCCTGGCCGTGCTGATGTTCGACCTCGATCACTTCAAGCAGATCAACGACCATTTTGGTCACGCGCGCGGAGATCAGGTGCTGCAGGAGTTTGCCGATGTCCTGCGCGCGCATTTGCGCGCGACTGACATAATCACCCGCCTCGGCGGTGAAGAATTCTGCGCCGTGATGCCGGGCGTGGATCGGGACACGGCGCGCGCCATTGCAGAACGCATTCGTCTGGCCTTCGCGGAGAAGGCATTCCTCATCGATACCAGCGCTGTCGCCACGGTCAGCATTGGCCTCGCCATTGGCGAGGATTCAGAAACCTTCGCCTCTGTCCTCAGCCGCGCCGATGACGCGCTCTACAAGGCAAAAAAAGCCGGACGCAACCAGGTTGCCCTGGCCAAGGTCCGGCTTGTCGCTTGATGCTGTTTAGGCCGTAAGGGCCGCGCGGACCTGTCCGCTGACCTTGCCGAAGTCGATCCGGCCCGGATAGTCCGCTTTGAGCTGGGCAATGACCTTGCCCATGTCCTTGGCCCCTTCCGCACCCGTCGCGGCAATTGCTGCCGTGATGGCCGCAGTCACTTCCTCATCGGTCAGCTTCTTGGGCAGGAACTCGTTGAGAATGTCGATCTCTTCCTTTTCCACCGTCGCCAGGTCGGACCGGCCGGCCTGGGCGTAGATGGCAAAGCTTTCCTCGCGCTGCTTCACCATCTTGGTGATGATGGTGAGAATCTCGTCATTGGTCGCCGGGCCCTTGCCCTCACCACGATTGGCAATGTCGCGGTCATTGATCGCAGCATTGATCGAACGCAGTGTCGCCGTACGCCGCTGATCGCGGGCTTTGAGCGCCAGTTTGAGCCCTTCACTGATGTCTTCACGCATTTTGGCGGCTCCTTGCTATGCATTTTGTCGCCCCCATATAGTCACTAAACGCGGTCAACGCCACTTGCGCGTCCCGCTCCGGGCTTCTAAGAGGAGGCCTCAACCGACATACCATCGCGCCCACACGGAGGCCCCAAGCCTTCGCTCATGTCGCGCGACCGCACGAATAACCGAGCTTGGAGACCCAAAGTGACCGGCTGGCAGCAGACACCCCCGACCGCAGTTCTCATCTTGGCGGACGGAACGCGCCTTGAAGGTCATGGAATCGGTGCCGTTGGGCATGCAGCGGGCGAAGTCTGCTTCAACACCGCCATGACCGGCTATCAGGAAGTCCTGACCGACCCCTCCTATGCCGGCCAGATCGTCACCTTCACCTTCCCTCATATCGGCAATGTCGGCGCCAACGACGAAGATATCGAGACCGTGAACCTGGCGGCGCTATCGGGCGTCCGCGGCGTCGTGCTCAAGGCCGACATCACCAATCCGTCCAACTATCGCGCAGCCGAAAAGCTCGATACCTGGCTCAAGAAGCGCAACATCATCGGCATTACCGGTATCGACACCCGCGCCCTGACCGCCCTCATTCGCGAGCACGGCATGCCCAACGGTGTCATCGCGCACGAGCCGACCGGCCAGTTCGATGAAGCCTCGATCATGGCAGAGCTGAAGGCTTTCCCTGGACTTGAAGGTCTCGATCTCGCCAAGGAAGTCACTACGGCCCAGACCTACCCCTGGGATCAGACCTCCTGGGAATGGAACAAGGGCTACAGCAAGCTCGACAATCCGGACTTCCACGTCGTCGCCATCGACTATGGCGCCAAGCGCAATATCCTGCGCTGCCTGGTCGATCAGGGCGCCAAGGTAACCGTCGTTCCCGCAACGGCGACCGCTGCTGACGTCCTGTCGCACAACCCGGACGCCGTCTTCCTGTCCAACGGCCCGGGCGACCCGGCAGCCACCGGCCAGTACGCCGTCCCGACCATTCAGAAGCTCATGGAAACCGGCAAGCCGATTTTCGGCATCTGCCTCGGCCACCAGCTGCTTGGCCGCGCCCTTGGCGCGACCACTTCCAAGATGCATCAGGGCCATCACGGTGCGAACCACCCGGTCAAGGATCTGACCACCGGCAAGGTGGAAATCACCTCCATGAACCATGGCTTTGCCGTGGACGCCGATAGCCTGCCGGCGGGCGTGACCCAGACTCACATCTCGCTCTTTGACGGCTCCAATGCCGGCCTT
>JAAZLP010000302.1 GCA_012799265.1 Phyllobacteriaceae bacterium
AGCGGATGAAGGCTGGCACGCCTCGAACGATGAACAGATCGGTCAGGGCATCGATCACGTCAGCCGAGTTCAGCTTGCGCCGCACCCTGATCGTCAGGCATTCGCGGCTGAACTCATCAAGGATGTTCAGCGTCCGAAACACCTTGCCGTCATCGGTGCGGCAATGAACGAAGTCATAGGACCAGACATGATCCCGGTATTCCGGCCGCAACCGGACACAGGATCCGTCGTTCAGCCACAGGTCGTGTCTCGGAGTTGGTGGAAATTTGAAGGCGGCGTAATCTCCGGGTGAACCAACACCCACCCAACCGGCGGCGGTAACCGCCAGGGAGATCACGCCATGAACCAGATTACTGCTACCGAAAGCTTTGCGCCACAGGCGGATGAGGTCGGTTTCGACCCGATTGAGGATCGGCTGCGGGTCAACGTCCGCGCGACCATCGAAGCTGTTTTCGAGGAGGAATTGGCCGCATTTCTTGGCCGGCTTCGCTATGGTCGCGGCGAAGACAAAGCCAGGGGGTATCGCCACGGCCACCGCGATCGCCAGTTGACCGGCACATTCGGCACCGAGACCGTGCGGGTTCCCCGGGCCCGGATCGAGGATGATGCGGGCAAGGTCACCGAATGGCGCTCGAAAGCGCTGCCGCGTTATCAACGTCTAACGAAGAAAGCCGAGGCGCTGATCGCGGCAGTCTATCTGGCCGGGACCAATACACGCCGGGTCAAACGGGCGCTCTTCGGCCTGTTCGGAGGGGCCGTCAGCAAAGATGTGGTCAGTCGGGCCTGGCGCAAGGTGAAGGTCGATTGGGACGCCTGGTCCAGCCGCAATCTGACCGATGAGGATATCGTGAGGCTCATCCTCGACGGCACCGTCATCAAGACCCGGCTGGACAGGAAGGCCACCAATATCTCGGTCCTGGCCGCGATCGGCGTCCGCCGGGACGGGCAGAAGGTGCTGATCTCGATCAGGAATATGGGCGGAGAAAGCACGGCCGCCTGGAGCCAGTTCCTCACCGATCTGGATGCCCGGGGGCTGCGGCGGCCGGAATTCGTGATCGTGGACGGTGCGCCCGGCCTTGAAGCCGCCCTGGTGGCGCTCTGGGGCGAGGACCTGCCCATCCAGCGCTGCACGGTTCATAAGCACCGGAACCTGCTCGGCCACGCGCCCAAGCGCCTGCATGACGAGCTGACCGCAGATTACCGCGACATGATCTACGCCGATACCGCCGCCGAGATCGAGAAGCGCCGCAAAGCCTTCCTGCGCAAGTGGACGCTCAAATGCCGGGCCGTTGCCGATAGCCTTGAAGAAGCGGGCGACCGGCTCTTCACCTTCACCCGCCTCGATCCATCGCAGTGGAAATCTGCGAGGACGACAAACGCCATCGAGCGCTTGAACGAGGAGTTCCGCCGCCGCATCAAAACCCAGACCGTGCTGCCCTGCGCCGAGACCGTGCCGATGCTACTCTGGGCGCTCCTCGCATCCGGCCAGATCCAGATGCGCAAGATCGACGGTTGGGAAACCCTCGCTCAGCCGCTCGTGCCGATGGCACTTGACCTCGCCGCGTAACCAGAGCCAATCTCACGTGCCCGGAGCACGCTCCTCGACAATTTCCACCACATTCGAGACACGACCTCGGGTTATACGGCTCTGAACTGATGCGGTGGATGCCCCCACCCATCGGCATCTCTTATGCCATGATGGTTGCATCGAAACCGAACGGAGGGCACATCAATGATGACAACGATCAGCATGTTGGCGA
>JAAZLP010000303.1 GCA_012799265.1 Phyllobacteriaceae bacterium
AGGAGCGGGCCTCGGTCTTCTCGACCCTGGCCCTGGGCAGGTAGGGATAGCAGTCCAGATCCAGCCGGGGTGGCCGGCGCTCCACCCGGCACAACAAGAGATGCTTCACCGCATCGAAGCCGATCGCCCCCATCTGCAGCGCCTGCCTCACGGCCGCATGCAGATCGGCCAGATCGAAGGTTTCCAGAAGCCGCAGGACCTGGACATATTCGCGTCGGCCGTGCCGGTTCATCCGCGCCTCTATCAGCCGGCGCAAGGTGGCGAACTCCTCCGGCAGCTCCCAGCCCTGCAATGGTGCGGCCTGATCGAGTGCATTGATCTTCTGCTCCAGCAGCGGAAGGTAATGGAGCGGGTCGAAGACGATCTCGTCGCGATCCCAGCACCGGGGATGGCGGGCGATCACTTCGCCCCGGCAACCGATCACCACCTCATGGATATAGGCCCGGATCCAGACATCCTGATGCCCGTAAGCGACAGGCACCGAGTAGTCGTTGGTCTTGTAGCGCACCAGCGATTGCGACGAGACGCGGCCGGTCGCCTGATCGCAGGCCTCAAACGGCGCCGCCGGGAGCGGACGCATCTCTGCCAGGTCTCGCTGCAATCGCTCGCCGATCGTTTCGCTCTCGCCGCGAAGGACATCGTGCTGACGCCGCTTGCAGCGCTCCTCCAGCCAGAGGTTGAATTCTTCCCAACTGGCGAACTCAGGCATCGGCACCATGAAGTTGCGGCGGCAATAGCCCACCAGGCCTTCGACATTGCCTTTGTCATTGCCTTTGTCAGGGCGGCCATAGCGATCCCGGATCAGGTAATGCGACAGAAACCCGCTGAACAGCGCCGCCCGCTTGCGGGTGCCATCCGGCAGGATCTTCGCCACCAGGCAGCGGTCATTGTCGTAGACGATCGACTGCGGAACCGCCCCCAAAAAGGCAAAGGCATGGACATGACCGTCCACCCAGGCCTCGGCAACCGCCGCCGGATAGGCACGGACGTAGCAGGCGTCGCTATGCGGCAAGTCCAGCACGAAGAAATGCGCCTGTCTCGTTCGACACCTCCGATCCGAACCATTGCCTCGCCGAAGTCGGCCTGCGCGTGCCCCGGGGGATGCGCCAGCGGCACGAACACTTCCTGCCCACGCCGCTCACGTTCCCGGATATAATCCTTGATGATCGTGTAGCCGCCGGTGAAACCGCATTCTTCGCGCAGACGGTCAAACACCCGCTTCGCTGTATGCCGCTGCTTGCGCGGCATCAACCGGTCCGCCTCCAGCCATTCGTCGACCAAGGGCTTGTATTCGTCCAGCATCGAGGGGACCCTCCGGCGCTGGGGCTGTTTGGGCGAGCAATCCTCCATCCCCGCGTACTTGGCGACCGTTCCCCGGTCGATCCCGAGCCTCCGGGCTATCTCCGCATGGGGAATGCCTTGTGCGTCGAGCCGCCTGATATCTTGCTGTCTGGGCATGGGTATCGTCACTGTCCTTTCCTTCCCGCGGCCGGCTGCCACCGGCCGTCAAGTTGCCTATGGGTTGCCACCTCCGGGAATACCACAGGCGGGA
>JAAZLP010000304.1 GCA_012799265.1 Phyllobacteriaceae bacterium
CCCCGCCGTGCCCGAGGGCATGCTGACGCCTGACGAAGTCGCTTTTGCGCTGATGGATCTGCAGCAGAACGATCCGATGATGCGCAATCTCATCACGCCGGACCTCACCGGCGTGGTGCTGATCATTTTCCCAAATCAGGAGAAGGTGCGGGAGGACGGTGCCAAGGCCATGATCGCCAGCCTGCGCGAAACCATCGCCTTCTATCAGACGGACGACGTCTACATCGACATCACCGGCCCGCCGGTCTGGACGTCGGAGATGCTCAATGCGGCCGTCGATGATCAGGTAAAGTTCACTGTCTGGGGCTTCGGCCTCGGCGCGTTGATCGCGCTGCTCGCGCTGCGCTCTTTCTTCGGCGCGCTCATTGTCGCCGCAACGCCCTTCCTCGCCGTCATGTGGTCGATGGGCATCATCCTGCTCTGTTTCGGCTCCTTCTCCTTCCTCACCATCATCGTCACGACGCTGGTGCTGGTGATCTCCTTTGCCGAGTCCATGTTCTTCGTCTTCAACTGGCTCGCCTTCTGGCGCGACGGCATGGAGCCGAACAAGGCGGTGGACGCCACGGTCAAGTTGGTGGGCCCCGCCGCCGCGCTGACCATGCTCACCACCTTTGTGAGCTTCGCCTCGCTCGCCATTACCCCGGGTCAGGGCATCCGCGAATTTTCCATCGCTGGCTCGATCGGCACGTGCCTGCTCTTCGTCTGCCTGATGACCTTCCTGCCGCTGCTGCTGAAGTTCGCGATCCGCCTGGGCTTCAAGGCCCCTCCCCGGTCCAGCATCGTCCTCACGGCGCCGCTGCCGGTCAGCTGGTTCCTCGCCAGCCGCTATGGTCGGCTGATCTCGATCCTGGCGATCGTCGTCACGATCGTTCTCTTCATCCCCTATGGGCTGATCAAGCCGCATTTCTCCTTTGAAGATTTTGTCGCCAAGGATTCCACCGCGATCACCGCGGCGGCCGAAATCGACGAGGGCGTGGGCGGCGTGGCCCCGCTCTATGTGCGCGTCCCCCTGATCGGCAATGATCCCAATATTGGGCCGGTCGACTACGAAAAGGTCCGCACCGTCCACCAGATCGTCGAAAGCCATCTGGGACAGAACAAGGTCATCTCCGCGGCGAGCATGACCAATTACACCGACAGCGGCTTCACTCGCGAAGAGGTCTTCGACGCGGTCGGTCCATTCATGCGCAAGCGGTTCGTTACGGATGACGGCAGCCAGGCGCTCGTAACCGGCTTCATGCCCACCATCATCGAATCCGATGTGCTGAAGGAACTGGTCACGGATCTCCAGGCCGACATGCGCGCCGCCGGCATCGACGATGCCGAAATCGGCGGCTTCCGCATCCTCACCACCTTTGCCACCGACGATATCGTCACCGGTCTGCAGCTCGACCTGACCCTCTCCGTGCTGGTCAATATCGGCCTCATCGGCTTTGCGTTCCAATCGTTCCGGGTGGCGCTGGCCTCTGCCATTCCCAATCTGTTCCCGGTCCTGGCCACCATTGCGTGGCTCTATCTCACCGGCGCTGGCCTACAGCTGACGACGGTCATCGCCCTCACCATCGCCTTCGGCATTGCCGTGGACGACACCGTCCACTTCCTCTCGCACTATCTCCATTCTCGGCGCGACGAGGGCATGACCCATATCGATGCGGTCCGGCACACGCTCAATCGTATCGGCGGCGCCATCGTCGCGACGACCATCATCCTCTGCTCGGGCGTGATCATCGTCACCTTCTCCGAGCTGCCCCAGGTCGCGCTCTTTGGCACGCTCTTCGTCTCGACCCTCGCCTTCGCGGTGGTGGGCGATCTCTTCATCCTGCCGGCGCTGCTGGCGGCGGGCGGGAAATTCTTCGAGCCGCTCGGCCGCATCGGCGTGCGCATGGCCGACGAAGACCCGAC
>JAAZLP010000305.1 GCA_012799265.1 Phyllobacteriaceae bacterium
AGAACTTCCTCTCGGTGCTTGGCTATCGGGCAGACGAAATTGTCGGCAAGCACCATTCCATGTTCTGCGATCCGGACTATGTCGCCAGTGCGGACTATACGCGGTTCTGGGCCGAGCTCGGGCGCGGCGAGTTCAAGTCGTCCGCCTATCGCCGCATCAGCAAGGGGGGCCGCGAGATCTGGATCCAGGCTAGCTATAATCCGGTGCTGGATCGCAACGGCAAGCCGGTGGGCGTCATCAAGTTTGCCACCGACATCACCGCGCAAAAGCTTAAGGCTGCCGATCACCAGGCCCAGATTGATGCCATCTCGAGGGTCCAGGCCGTCATCGCCTTCACCCTTGATGGCGATATCATCGAGGCCAATGAGAACTTCCTCTCGGTGCTTGGCTATCGGGCAGACGAAATTGTCGGCAAGCACCATTCCATGTTCTGTGATCCGGCCTATGCGCAGTCAGCGGAGTATCGTCAATTCTGGCAGAAGCTGCGCTCAGGCGAATATGTCGCCGCCGAGTTCCTGCGCTTTGGCAAGGGCGGCAAGGAGGTCTGGATCCAGGCGTCCTACAATCCCATCATGGATGCCTCGGGTCGCCCGGTCAAAGTGGTCAAGTTCGCGACCGACATCACAGAGCGCAAACGCGCCGAGGGCATTATTGATCATCTGACGGCCTCGCTGGCGCGCATGGCCGAGGGTGATCTCGGCGGGCGCATTGACACGGTTTTCACCGGCCAATACGAAAATCTGCGGCAGGCCTTCAATCAGTCGCTCGGGCGGCTCGAGGAGATTGTCGGCGGGCTACGCGAGGCATCGACCGCGCTCAAGGTTGCAACCTCGGAAATCCTTTCCGGCGCCAATGACCTTTCCGAGCGCACCACCAAACAGGCTGCGACCATTGAGGAAACTTCCGCTGCGGTCGAGCAGTTGAGTGTCACGGTCGCAGAAAACGCCCAGCGCGCGGGCACCGCCAGCAGCAAGGCGCGCAAGGTTTCCGAGGATGCGACGGCGGGTGGCGCCGTCATGGGGGACGCTACCCAGGCCATGTCGGCAATTGAGACCTCT
Source organism: Phyllobacteriaceae bacterium (assembly GCA_012799265.1). GTDB lineage: Bacteria > Pseudomonadota > Alphaproteobacteria > Rhizobiales > Devosiaceae > Devosia. Next base: position 1,059 of record JAAZLP010000305.1, read on the forward strand.
TCGGGCAAGATATCCAACATTATCGGCCTCATCGACGATATCGCCTTTCAGACCAACCTTCTGGCGCTCAATGCCTCGGTCGAGGCCGCCAGGGCAGGGGATGCGGGCAAGGGCTTTGCCGTTGTCGCCGTCGAGGTGCGCCGTCTTGCCCAGAGCGCCGCAACCGCCTCTAGCGAGGTCAAGGTGCTCATCGAGGCCAGCGCGCAGGAAGTGCGCAATGGGGCGCAACTGGTCGGGCAGGCCGCAGAGCGGCTCGCCGACATCCTGACGGGTGCTGAGGAAAGCGCCGTCCTCATCGATGACATTGCCCGCGCCAATCGCGAACAGTCCGGTGCGCTCGAGGAGACCAATGCCGCCATCGAGCAGACCGAGGCCCAGGCAGGCGAACTTGACCGGATTGTCGAGATTTTCCGCAGCACTGAGGCACCTGCGGCTTCCACTCGCCGAACGCCCCCGGTGCAGTTGCGCAAGGTTGTGGGCGGCGACTGGGTCGAGGCCTGAGGAGCGCAAACCCCGGCGTTTAAGAGCGTGTTTACGCTCTTCACATAGGCCTGTTGGGATTGATCTCGCGCAAACTGGTCGGCAGGCCGATCGGATAACGACGTGAAATTACACATTTTTTGGAAGCGGTCACCATGAGTTCTGGTGCGAAAGACATTTTGCAGTCCCGTCTGGATTTTATCGGTCTCGATGAGGAAGCGCGTTCCGCGCTGCACAAAGTGGGGCCGCAGATCGAGAGCCATCTCGAACCGGCGCTGGACCGCTTCTACGGCAAGATCGCCGAAGTTCCGGACGTTCGGAAATTCTTCGACGGCAAGCCGCAGATGGATCGCGCCAAATCAAAGCAATTGGGCCATTGGGGTGCCATCGCCAGCGGTCAGTTCGATGATGACTATATGGCTGCCAGTACCCGTGTCGGCTTGCGCCACGCTCAGATCGGGCTCGAGCCGCGCTGGCATATCGGGGGCTATGGCGTCATCGTGGAAACGCTGGTGCGTGGCCTGGTCAAGGATGTGATGACCGAGGCGCTGACGCCGGTCAAAGCCAGCTTCGGCCGCACCAAGATGCGTTCGCCAGAGGAAATCATGGCCTCAAGCGACGCGCTGGCAGAATCGCTGGTCTCGGTAATGAAAGCCATGCTGCTCGACATCGACATCGGCGTCACCGCCTATTTCGACAGGCTGACCGAGGATGCCCGCGCGTCCGACGAACTGGCCCGCAAGAAGATCCGCGAGGCGGTCAGTGCTACCGGCGCCGTGCTCATGGATGTGGCCCGCGGTGATCTTACCAGCCGCGTCGAGGCGGAACTGGATCCCGAATTCGACGAGATCAAGAACAGCACCAATAGCGTGGTCGAGCGTCTGGCTTCCATCATTGGCCAGTTGCAGGAGACGTCGCGCTCGCTGCGCACGGCGACCAGCGAAATTCTATCGGGTGCCAATGACCTCTCGGATCGCGCGATCCGGCAGGCCGGGATGATCGAGCAGACTGCTGCATCGGTCGAACTTCTCTCCACTCAGGTGACAGAAAATGCACGTCGGGCAACCATGGCCCGCGATGGCGCGCGCAATGTGGCGCGCAGCGCAACCGATGGTGGCGCCGTGATGAGCGAGGCAAATATGGCCATGTCGGCCATCGAAAGCTCGTCGGCCAAGATTTCCAACATCATCGGCATGATCGATGACATCGCCTTCCAGACCAATCTCCTGGCGCTGAACGCTTCGGTCGAAGCGGCGCGCGCTGGCGAGGCTGGCAAGGGCTTTGCCGTGGTGGCCGTGGAAGTGCGGCGTCTCGCCCAATCGGCCGCAGAGGCCTCTGCCGAGGTCAAGGCGCTGGTAGAGAGCAGCGCCCGGGAAGTGCGCAACGGCGCCCAGCTCGTCGGCAAGGCCGCAGAGCAGCTGGCTGATATTCTTGCAGGTGCCGAAGACAGTGCGGCACAGATCGACGCCATTGCCCGCGCCAATCAGGAGCAGTCGCTGGCGCTCGAGGAAGTGACGGTTGCGGTCCGGCAGATGGACGAGATGACCCAGCACAATGCGGCGCTGGTCGAAGAAACCAATGCTGCCATCGAGCAGACCGAGGCCCAGGCCGCCGAACTCGACCAGATCGTCGATGTCTTCCGCCATACAAAGGCCGAGACGGTGCAGCAGCGGGCCCTGACCCAGCTCAAGGCCGTCGGCTGGCGCTGATAGCGCGCCTTTCAGCGCTCCTTCGTTAGCCGCGCCATTGCCCTTTTTGCGACGGGCAGGCATTAAGGCTGCCGCAGTGAGGCGGAGGCTTTGATGGCGCGTATCGGTCTTGTGGCCCATGATGACAAGAAGGACGATCTCTGCCGCTGGGCAGAGCAGCATCGTGCCAAGCTCGCGCAACATGAATTGTGGGGCACCGGCACGACCGGTAGCCGCGTCATGGCCGAGACGGGCCTCTCCGTCAGTCTGCTCAAGAGCGGGCCGCTTGGCGGGGACCAGCAATTGGGCGCGATGATCTGCGAAGGTCGGCTCGACGTCCTCATTTTCTTCATCGACCCGCTGTCGGCGCAGCCGCATGATGTGGACGTGAAAGCGCTGACGCGCCTCGCCACGCTCTATGACGTTCCCTTTGCCAACAATAAATCCACAGCCGATGCCGTGCTTGCCGCGGTTGCCTAGACTGCTTCTTGTTGATTTGTCGGCCTTGTTGTGACCAGATGCCCCAAATTTACCGGGATACAACCCGGTAGCACAGCATTCAGGAACTCGGGGCTTTTTAAACTTGTCCTCCGACTTGGTTATCGACGTTCGCAACGTCTCAAAACGCTTTGGCGGCCTGAGAGCCGTCAATAATTGTTCGCTCTCCGTCAAGCGCGGATCGATCACCGGATTGATCGGCCCCAATGGTGCCGGCAAGTCGACCCTGTTCAACATGGTCGCC
>JAAZLP010000306.1 GCA_012799265.1 Phyllobacteriaceae bacterium
TCGAAGGCCTCAAGGCCGAAGCCGACTGGATCGCTCTGTCATTCGTGCAGCGCCCCGAAGACATTATTGACGTGCGCAAGATCGTGCAGGGTCGCGCTGGCGTCATGGCCAAGATCGAAAAGCCGCAGGCGATCGAGCGCCTTGAAGAGATCGTCAAGCTCTCCGACGCCATCATGGTCGCCCGTGGCGATCTCGGCGTCGAACTGCCGCTCGAGACCGTGCCGGGCCTGCAAAAGCGCATGATCCGCATGTGCCGCCGCTACGGCAAGCCGGTGGTTGTTGCCACCCAGATGCTCGAATCCATGATCACCGCGCCGGTCCCGACCCGCGCCGAGGTCTCCGACGTCTCCATCGCCGTCTTCGAAGGCGCCGACGCTGTCATGCTCTCGGCCGAATCCGCCTCCGGCCAGTACCCGATCGAAGCTGTCGCCACCATGAACCGCGTTGCCGTGGCCGTTGAAAGCGACGGCAATTATCGCGGCATTATCCGCGCCGCCCAGACCGAGCCGGAAGCCACCGCCGCAGACGCCATCTCGGCCGCGACGCGTCAGGTTGCCGAAACCCTCGATCTGGCTGCCATCGTCACCTATACCGCCTCTGGCTCAACCGGCATCCGCGCCGCCCGCGAGCGGCCGAGCAAGCCGATAATCGCCCTCTCACCCAATCTGCGCACCATTCGCCGTCTCTCCGTCGTCTGGGGGATCCACTGCGTCCAGACCGAAGATGCCGTGAACCTCGAAGACATGGTCGATCGCGCCTGCGTCATCGCCTACCAGGAAGGCTTTGCCCGCCCCGGCGACCGCATCGCCATCACCGCCGGCGTGCCGCTCGGCACCCCCGGCGCCACCAACATGCTCCGCATCGCCTTCGTCCGCCAAGACGGCGCGGGTTCGAGCTGAGGCTCATCAGAACCCACTGATCTGGAAAAGCCCGCGTCACGCGGGCTTTTTTTTATTGGTACATCTAGAAATGCCAGTTCACCCCAAGTCGGCCGATATGGACTTGCGGACGCAGCTCCACGGCCTCGTTCGCGCCATCCGCCCCCATCTCGGCCTCGTGCCGGCCGAACCGATAGAAGGCATATTCACCCCGAAGCGACATGTTATCGCTGATGATGACCTCGCTACCCACGCCGATGGTCCAACCCCAGGCGTGAGCCTCAAGGCTAGTATCTGCGCCAGCGACAGGCCGTATCGTGCCGCGCCACCCGGCGAACGCCACCCCGCCCGCCACAAAGAGAAGGCTTCGGTCAATCGCAAGCCCAGCCCTGCCCCTGACCGCCCCCAGCCATCCCATGTCGCTCACACAGAGCGTACCGGTCCCGGGCAGGCATTCCCTCATCCCACCGATGCCGGACCAGGCCATGTCTCCTTCAACGCCGAAAACGTATCGCTTTACCTGCCAGTTCGCCCCCAGCGTCACGCCGAGAACCGAGCCGCGCAGCGGCACTTCGCCGGCCGCTAGGTGTTGGCTGGAGGCGGTGAGCATGCCGGAGCCATAACCGGCATGAAGGCCGCCATAGATCCCGCTCCAGTCAAAGGCCGGGTCGGCGATGCGCACGGGAAAAACGCCGCGCAGGTCCTGTGCAAGGACCGGAGCAACCAAGGCACTGGCAGCGGCAACCAGGACTCCAAAGCGCATGACAACCCCATCGGTCTCAATGGAGACCTTGGGGCGCTATGGTTAGCCGTCGCTTAGCTTACGCCCTGGGGTAACTACGTGCTCAGCCCCGTGGGAGAACTGCTTTTCCAACACCGCCTTCAGCCTCGAAAGATCCGTCGAGATCGACTCGATGGTGGCGGAAAATTCCTCGGGGCTCATGTCATTGCGCTGGATGAAGGTAAAGCTCAGCTCGGTCCGCGCGCCATCCGGACAGGCACGCATCGGCATCCACAATGGTTCAGCCTCATCCGGGCGGAACACCGCGTGATCGAGTATCCCCTCCGCATTGGGCGAGGAAAACCGGATATGCCGCGTGCCGCCAAAATGTACTTCGGCAGCCCAGTCGCCATTGTCCAGCTGATGATATGTTTCCGGATAGACCGCCGCCCAATCCGCATAGTTCTGCGGATCAGCGAGATAAGGGTAGGCCAGCTCAAAAGGGACGTCGATCGTAACGACTATCGTATGCGAAAGCGCCATGCCGCATCACCCGCTAGGACACAACACCTATTTCATACAGCAAGGCCCGCACTAACGTGCGGGCCTTGCTTAAAAAATTTTGCTATGGATAGAAGCGCTTAGCCCTGGCGAGCCTTGAAGCGCTTGTCCACCTTGTTGATGATGTAAACGCGGCCGCGACGGCGGACGAGCTTGTTCGCGCGGTGGCGAGTCATCAACGCCTTCAGCGAGTTGCGGATCTTCATCTTCGTAATCCTCGGTCAAACAAAAGGGGCGCCAAGGCGCCCAAAAACTGGCTTCTACATAGGGAAGTTGACCTGCCCTGTCAACGCAGTTTGCATTGAGTTTTCCCCGTTAACGTGGGGGTGATGCAGGCGCCCTATTCTTGGGACGCGATCTCTACTACCGGTGCCCCCAAATGGCAAATCCTGCCCAGCTCAAACGCGGCATTCTGATCATCGACCCACAGCCCAATATGGCGACCCTGGTGGCGACGATGCTCTTTGCCATTGGTCGGCGCGACATCCGCGAGACCAATGACGCGACCCAGGCCATGATGGAAATGCGCCGTCGGCAATTCGATGTGATCATCATCGATGACGCTGTGACCAACCCTGACGCCGTCGAACTGGTGCGACGCCTTCGCGCCAGCCCTGACGGCCTCAATCGCACGACGCCCGTGATCATGATGGCCGCAGCGCCCGATGCCACCCGCATCGCTGCCGCGCGGGATGCCGGCGTCACTGAATTCTTGAGAAAACCGTTTGCGGCCACCCATCTTGCCGCCCGGCTCGACAGCATTGCCGAAAAGCCGCGCGACTTCATTGAGCATGAAACCTATACCGGCCCCGACCGGCGGCGACGCCTTGTCGGCAGCGACGCGCCCGCGCGCCGCGCTGCCGACAAAAGCTGAGCCTCAGGCGCCGAGGACGGCCTCGGCCTCTTCCGGGATCTCGATCTCGCGCCAGCGGATGCAGGCAACCAGACGCCCCCCCTCGATGGTTTCGAGCGGCGGCCGCACCTCGGCGCAACGCTGCTGCGCAAAGCGGCAACGGGTGCGGAAAGTACAGCCCGATGGCGGATTGATCGGCGAGGGGATTTCCCCCTTCAGCGCATCGATATTGCGCTGCCGCGCCAGTTTCGGATCAGGTATCGGCACCGCCGTCAGCAGCGCCCGCGTATAGGGGTGCTTGGGATCGTTATAGATCTCGTCGCCCGTCGCCAGCTCGACGATCCGGCCCAGATAAAGCACCAGGATGCGATCCGAGACGTGCCGCACGACCGAGAGATTGTGCGAGATGAAGATCAGCGTCAGCCCGAACTCGTCCTTGAGCTCGGATAGCAGATTGAGGATCTGCGCCTGGATCGACACGTCCAGCGCCGACACCGGCTCGTCGCAGACGATGAGCTTGGGTTCGGTGATGAGCGCGCGGGCAATGCCGATACGCTGCGCCTGCCCGCCCGAAAATTCGTGCGGATAGCGGTTGATCATCTCCGGCAGAAGCCCGACCGCTTCCATCATCTTGAGCACGCGGGCGCGCCGCTCGGCCTTGTTGAATTCCGGCTTCAGCGTCTTGAGCGGGTCTTCGATGATCTCGCCCACCGTCATGCGCGGATTGAGCGAAGCCAGCGGGTCCTGGAAGATGATCTGGAGGTCCGCGCGCCGCTTGCGCATTTCCTCGGCCGGCACCTTGGTGAGGTCCTGCCCCAGCCAGAGCACCTGCCCCTCATCGGGGTTGATCAGCTGCAGGATGCAGCGGCCCAGCGTGGACTTGCCACAGCCGCTCTCGCCCACAATGCCCAGCGTTTCGCCGCGGCGGACGGAGAAGTTGATGTTTTCCAGCGCGGTCAGCTTGAGCTTGCGCGAGAAAAGACCGGTAGCGATCGAGAAGGTCTTCTTGAGATCCTTGATCTCGATGAGATTGGTCACAGCATCACTCATCATGCGACCTTTCCATATTTGAGCGGACCTTCGTAGAAGCACGCCTTCTGGCGGGTAGAACCCGGCTCGACAGGCGCCAGCGGCGGCCGTTCCTCAAGGCAACGGTCAAAGCAGAAGGCACAACGCGGATTGAAAGAACACCCTTTGGGCAGATGCTCAAGGCTCGGCGGCAGCCCTTGGATCGGGTCGAGCCGCTCGGCGCGCTTGGCGATGTGCGGCGTCGAGTGCAGCAGGCCCAGCGTATAGGGGTGGCGCGGATCGTAGAAGAGCTCGTCGACATTCCCGGTTTCCACCGCCCGGCCGCCATACATCACCATCATCCGGTCAGCCACACCGGCCACCACACCCAGATCGTGGGTGATGATGACAAGCGACGTGCCGAAATCGTCGGTCAGCGTCTTGAAGAGGTCGAGCATCTGCGCCTGAACGGTCACGTCGAGCGCCGTTGTCGGTTCGTCGGCGATGAGGATCTTCGGCTGGCACAGCAGCGCCATGGCGATCATCACACGCTGGCGCATGCCGCCCGACATTTCATGCGGATAGGCATTGGCGCGCTTGGCCGGCTCAGGAATGCCGACGCGTTCAAGCATTTCGACCGCGGTCTTCTCGGCCTGCCGCTGGTCAAACCCGCGATGCTTGACCAGAACTTCGGCCAGCTGCGTTTTGACCTTGAGGCTTGGATTGAGCGAGGTCATTGGATCCTGAAAGATCATGGCAATGTCCTTGCCACGGATCCTGTCGAGCTTGGATTTCTCCATGCCCACCAGGTTCACATCCCCCAGCATGGCCTTGCCGCTGGTGGAGCCATTCTTGGCCAGAAGCCCCATGATGGAGAGGAAGGCCTGGCTCTTGCCCGAGCCGGACTCGCCCACCACGGCCAGCGTTTCACCGGCCTCAAGGCTGAAGTTGAGATTGTTGACCGCGCGCACTTCGCTCTCATGGAGGGCAAAGGTGACGCTGAGGTCCTGAACATCAAGTACTTTGGTCATCAGCGATCCTTGGGGTCGAGCGCGTCGCGCAAACCGTCCCCGATATAGGTCAGGGCGAAGAGCAGCGTGACGAGCACCGCAGCGGGTGCCAGCAGCATCCAGGGCAGCACTTCGGCCACCGGCGCACCGGCGGAAATCAGCGTACCCAGCGAGGTCTGCGGCTCCTGCACACCAAGACCGAGATAGGAGAGGAAGCTCTCGGCAATGATGATTTCGGGAATGGTCAGCGTCGCATAGATCACCACCGGACCGGTCAGGTTCGGCACGATATGGCGCATGATGATGGTGAAGGGTTTCGCCCCGCCGGCGCGCGCCGCTTCCACGAACTCCTTCTCCTTGATGGAGAGGGTTTGCCCGCGCACGATACGCGCCATGGTCAGCCATTCGATGGCCCCGATGCCCACAAACAGCAGCACCGGATTACGCCCGAACATCACCATCAGGATGATGACGAAGAGGATGTAAGGCAGCGCATACATGACGTCGACGATACGCATCATGACAGCGTCGACACGGCCACCGAAATAGCCAGCCACCGCGCCATAGACGACGCCGATTGACACCGAGACCACGGTGGCCACAAAGGCCACGATGAGGCTCATCTGCGTCCCCTGCAGCACGCGGGCCGCCATGTCGCGCCCGTTCTGGTCAGTGCCCAGATAGTGCCCCGCCTCGAAATTGGGCGGCTTGCGGATATTGGACCAGTCGACCTGCGAATAGCCCCAGGGCAGGAAATAGGGGCCGATGAAGGCGACGAGGACAATCAGGACGACGATGACAATGGAGGCAACCGCCGCCTTGTTGCGCACGAGACGGCGCATTGCGTCCTGGGTGAGCGAACGACCCTTTGGCGGATCCAGCTTTTCCAGCTGGTTCGCATAGGCGGTCAGCACCTGATCTTTACCGGTAAGGCCGGGCATTAGCGGTACCTCACCTTGGGATCGAGCCAGGCATAGATGAGGTCAACGATCAGATTGAGAGCCAGAATGATGAACATGTAGAGAATGGTTGTTCCCAGCACGATGCCATAGTCGCGGTTGAGCGCGGCCTGGACGAAATATTTGCCGATGCCGGGCAGACCAAAAATCTGCTCGACGGCGAGCGAGCCGGTGAGGAGATAGGAGAGCCCCGGCCCGAGATAGGAGACGACGGGGAGCAGCGCCGGCTTGATGGCGTGACGCGCCAGCACCAGCCGTTCGCCCAGACCCTTCGAGCGGGCCGTGCGCACATAATTGGTGCCCAGCACTTCGATCATCGAGCCGCGCATCAGGCGGCTGATACGGGCAGCATGCGGCCAGGCGAGAACCGTCACAGGCAGCACAAGGTGCGCGATGGATCCGGTGACCCAGCCGCCCGCCGGCAGCCAGCCCAGATAGACGCCAAACCATAGCTGCAGCAGCGCCGCCATGAGGAAGTTCGGCACCACGACGCCCAGCATCACCGCCAGCACGAGAATGTAGTCCGGCCACTTGTTCTGGTTCACGGCAGCAATCATGCCGGCCAGCAGGCCAATGACGGTAGCGATGACAAAGGCGCTCAGCGCCATGGTCAGCGTGAAGGGGAAGCCGATGCGGATGAGGTCGGAAACGTTGAACCCGTCGATCACCATGGAGGGACCGAGGTCACCCTGCAAAAGGCGCCCGATATAGAGGAAATATTGGGTGATCAGCGGCTGATCGAGATTGTAGTGCGCGCGCAGGTTGGCCAGCACGGTCGGCGGCAGCGCACGTTCACCATCAAAGGGTCCACCCGGCGCCAGGCGCAGGATGAAAAAGCAGATCGTCACGGCAATCAGGGCAATCGGAATGGCCGAAAGCACACGCCGGAAGGCATAGGACAGCATATGTCATGAACTCCTTGGCCGGGGGCGCGAGTCGGAGGGGCCGAAAGCGCTGGCCGGACAAAAGAACCGTGGGGGCCATTTGGCCCCCACGATCAGATTTTTCGATCTTCCGACTATTCCGACTTGGACAGCCAGCGGGTGCGGAAGATGTTCTTCGGGTTCGCTTCGAAGCCCGAGATCTTGGGCGACACGACGTCCTTGGACACGTACCAGTAGATCGGGATCGCAGCGAATTCGTCCATGGCGATCTTTTCGGCATTGGCGAGCAGCTCGCCACGCTTTTCGAGATCGAGCTCGGTCGAAGCCTGGGCCATCAGCGAGTCGAATTCGGCGTTCGAATAGCGACCATAGTTGTTGCCCCAGTTCATCGTGCCGTCCTGGCTCACGCCAGTCTTGAGCAGATCGAGGGTGTTGGACGGATCGTTGTAGTCGAGCAGCCAGCCAGCGCGACCGATCTGGAAGTCACCCGAACGCAGGGCGTCGTAGTGAACAGCGGTTTCGGCGTTGAACAGCTCGATATTGACACCAAGCGGCTCCCACATGGCGGCGAGCGCCACGGCGATACGCTGGTGGTTGTCATTGGTGTTGTAGCGCAGCTGCAGGGTCAGCGGATTGTCCGGACCATAGCCAGCCTCGGTCATCAGCGCCTTGGCCTTTTCGACGCGCTCTTCATAGGGAACGTCGGCCCATTCCGGGTGGTAGGCGTTTTCGACATAGTTGGAAGTGCCCGGCGGGACCCAGCCGTAAGCCGGCAGTTCGCCGGTGCCGAGAATATCCGGACCGATCACGTCGCGAACGACCGTGGTCGAGAGCGCTTCGCGGATGCGAACGTCAGAGAGAACCTGACCTTCTTCCTGGTTCATCACGTAGTAGTAGATGCCAAGGAACGGGGTCACGTGAGCCTGACCCGGCATGTTGTCCTGCAGCCACTGATACTGATCCGACGGGAAGTCGGTCAGGATGTCGAATTCACCGGCGCGGTAACGGTTGAGCGCAGCAGCCTGGTCCTCGAGGACGTGGTAGAAGACCTCGTCGATCTGGACGTTTGCAGCGTCATAATAGTCCGGGTTCTTTTCCGAACGGACATAGGAGCCCGGCAGCCATTCCTTGATGAGGTAGGGGCCGTTGCCGATGATGTTTTCGACCTTGGTCCAGTCATCGCCCAGCTCTTCCACCTTGTGCTTTGGCACAGGGAAAGCGGTGTAGTGGGTGAGGGCTTCGAGGAAGAACGGAGTCGACGCTTCGAGCGTGATCTCGAGGGTCTTGTCGTCGATTGCCTTGACGCCAAGCTCGTTGAAATCAGTGATTTCGCCGGAGTTGATCTTTTCAGCGTTCTTGATCGGGAACTGCAGGTACGCATAGTCCGCAGCAGTTGCCGGGTTGAACAGGCGCTGGAAGGCGAAGACGAAGTCGCCAGCGGTCACTGGGGTGCCGTCAGACCACTGAATGCCGTCACGCAGCTTGAAGGTATAGACGGTGCCGTCTTCCGAGATTTCCCAGCTCTCGGCCTGGCCCGGGATGGCTTCGGCGCTGGCGGATTCCGTCAGCAGGCCTTCGATGTAGTCACCGATCACACGGTTTTCCCAGTCGCCGGAGGCGCGGTGGGGATCGAGCGTGCCAGGATCAGCGCCGTTATGCAGCTGGAGCGTGACCGCCGAAGCGGCGGTCGACATCATCAGCGCCATGGCGCCGGCGGTGGCAACCGCCTTGATGGCTGTGGTGAACTTCATTCTCGTTCCATCTCCTTGTGGAATTCTGACATTCGTTCCGCTGTCTTGATGACAGCTTTGAGCCCTCGCCGCTCGTTTACCGGGCGGTCAAGATTGATGGACGGTATCGCTATAAACCGTCCACTGACAAGCAAAACATTGACCTAAGCGTCAAGTCGCCACGATTGTTCACAGTCGGCCCTGAGGAGAACAAATTCGCCGGCAAGGCAACCTCACCGGCAAAAGATTCTGATCACGATCCCTTGAAAGGAATGGTTTGGCGCCAAGGGGCCAACGCGTCCCGCGCCGGCCCATCGCCCTGCGATCACACCCTAAAGTATTGTGATCAACAGATTAATTGGGGCCACTAAATTGTGTGAAGGCGTAGATTACGATCGCCAGAAGCACGAGCAGCGCAAAAGGCGCCCAACTCGGCATTGGACCCCTTGGCTTTTTCACCGGCGGCTCGGGTTGCTTCTCGGGGCGCCGAAATTTGATGACATTGTCGCTCATAGAGCGCTTTCTACCAGCGCCGCGACGCCCATGCCACCCGCCGTGCACACCGAAATCAAGGCACGCTTGCCCTGCCCTTCAGCGAGCAGCTTGGCCGTCAGCCCGAGAATGCGCGCACCGGTCGCCGCAAAGGGGTGACCATAGGCAAGGCTCGAGCCCTTCACGTTGATCTTGGCCGGATCAATATCGCCGAGCACCTCATCGCGCCCAAGCGCGTCACGGCAATAGGTTGGGTCCTTCCAGGCCTTGAGCGTGCACAGCACCTGCGCCGCAAACGCCTCGTGCAGCTCGAAATAGTCGATGTCGTCAAAGCCAAGCCCCGCCTTCTGCAGCATCTCGCTGACCGCGATGGTCGGCGCCATCAGCAAGCCTTCGCCATGGGCGAAGTCATTGCCGGCAACGCGCCCCGTGGTGAGATAGGCAAGGATCGGCAGGCCCCGTGCCTTGGCCCATTCCTCGCTTGCCAGCAGCACACCGGCCGCGCCGTCCGTGAGGGGCGTCGAATTGCCCGCCGTCAGCGTGCCGAGCCCGCTCGTCTTGTCGAAAGCCGGCTTCAGCGTCGCCATCTTTTCCATATTGGCGTCGGCGCGCACATTGTTGTCGCGCACCAGCCCCGCGCACTGCACCAGCAGATCGTCATGGAAGCCTTCGTCATAGGCCTTGGCCGCATTGCGATGGCTGGCGACGGCCAGCGCATCCTGCTCCTGGCGCGTAATGCGCCATTCCTTGGCCATCAGCTCACAATGCTGGCCCATGGAAAGCCCGGTGCGCGGTTCATTGACCGACGGCGCCACCGGCGCCAGCTCGCCAAAGGAAAAGCCCTTGGTCATCGCCTTGAGCTTCTGCCCCGTCGTCTTGGCCCCATTTGCGGCCAGAAGGCGATGCTGGAATTTCGGCCCGAAAACGATCGGGCTGTCGCTGACACTATCGGACCCGGCCGCGATGCCGCTGTCGATCTGCCCCGACGCAATCTTGCCCGCCAGCACCAGCGCTGCCTGCAGGCTCGTGCCGCAGGCGATCTGCATTGTTGTCCCCGGCGTGCGCGGATTGAGCCCGGCATCCAGCAGCGCCTCGCGGGCAATGTTGAAGTCACGCGAGTGGTTGATCACCGCCCCGGCGATCACCTCATCGATCTTCTCGCCCTTGAGGCCATATTTGTCCGCCAGTCCACCAATCGTGGTGGCCAGCATGGAAAGATTGGTTTCGTCCGTATAGGCCGTGCCGCCACGGGCAAAGGGAATGCGGGCCGAGCCGATAATGGCCACTCTGCGAAGTTCAGTCATTGTTTTCCCCTTATGCTCTGCCGTCCGCGCGGGCCTTGAGCGGCCCGCCGAGGAAGGGCGCAAAGCCCGTACCCATGATGACGCCGATATCGGCCAGCTCCGGCGAGGCAACAACGCCTTCGCTCAGCACCACTTCGGTCATGTCGACCAGCGGCTTCACCAGCTCCCGGCCGAGTCCGGCGAGATCAGGATGCTCGGGCGCCTCGCCTTTGACGGCCTTGCCCTTTTCCCACTTGTAGAAACCTTCGCCGGTCTTGCGGCCCAGCTTGCCCTCGGCAATGAGCCGCGCAAACTTGCTGCCATCGGGCACGGCGTGACCCAACTCGGTCGCCACCGACTTGCCGACATCAAGGCCAACCGTATCCATGAGCTCGACCGGCCCCATCGGCATGCCGAAAGCCACCGCGGCGGCATCGAGCAGTTCCTTGCTCTCGCCGCGCTCCACGCGCTCCACGACGCCCAGCATGTAGGGCATGAGCACGCGGTTGACGAGAAAGCCCGGCGCCGACTTCACCACAACAGGCGACTTGCCAATGGCCAGCGCAAAGCTTGCGCCCTTGCCAATCGCGTCGTCCGAATTGAAGGTCGACCGGATCACTTCCACCAGCGGCAACTGCGCCACCGGATTGAAGAAGTGGAGCCCGATCAGCCGTCCCGGCTCCTTCAGTGCTTCGGCGATCCGCTCAAGCTCGATGGAAGACGTATTGGTCGCCAGAATCGCGCCCGGCTTCAGCTTGTCTTCAATCCCCGAGAAGATCGACTGCTTGACCTCGAGCTTTTCGACCACCGCTTCGATGATCACATCGGCGCGGCTCACGCCCGTCCCCTGCGGATCCGGCGTCAGCCGCAGCATGGCCGCGTCCACTTCGCGCTTTTTCTTGTAGCGCTTCTGGAACAGCTTCTTGGCCCGATCCAGCGCCGGCTGAATGCGCGCCATATCGAGATCCTGCAGCGTCACGCTCATGCCGCGATAGGCGCACCAGGCAGCGATATCCCCGCCCATCACGCCCGAACCGATGACATGCACGCGCGCAAATTTCGCGCCCTTCTGCCCCTGCTTCTTGAGCCCTTCCGAAAGGAAGAACACCCGCCTGAGGTTCGTCGCCGTGGGTGAACCCATCAGCGGCACAAAAGCGTCGATCTCGCCGCGGATCATCGCTTTCCAGTCGTCGCCATGCTTCTCGAACAGATCGATCAGCGCATAGGGCGCCGGATAATGTTCCTTGCGAGCCTTCTTGGCCGCCTGCTCGCGCATCTTGTTGGCGACATAGGGACGAAGCGGCCCCATTGCCATGAGCCTCTTGCTCATCGCCGCCGGGGTCGACTTCTTCTTGGTCAGCACCGCCTTGCGGCCTTCCCAACGGAGCATGTCGCGATGACGCACGAGCTTGTCGACAAGGTTCAGCCCCCGCGCCGCGCCCGCCCGCAACATTTTGCCCGTGAGCATGATCTGCATCGCATCGACCGGCCCCGCCTGACGGATCGAACGGCCCGTGCCGCCAAACCCGGGGAAGATACCGAGATTGACCTCGGGGAAACCGATGCGGGTTTTGTCGTCATTGACCGCAATACGATAATGGCAGGCCAGCGCCAGCTCGAGCCCGCCGCCAAGGCAGAACCCATGGATACCGGCAACAACCGGCACCTTGAGATTTTCGATCCGCGCAAACAGCGCATGCGTTCGCTTCAGCGCCTCCGGCAACACCGAAAAATCGCTCATCGCGTCAAATTCGGAAACGTCCGCGCCCGCGATAAACCCTGAATCCTTGCCCGAGAGCAGCACGACGCCGACCAGCTCATCCGAGCTCGCCAGATCCTCGAACCGCGCCACCAGCGTTTCGAGCTCCATGATCGCTTCGCGGCTCAGCGTGTTCACCGATCCACTCGGCGAGTTGATGGTCAGCCAACCGATCTTTTCGAGATCGGTATGAAAGCTCCAGTGCTTTGTCTCAGTTGCCTGTGAGGTCATCTTGGTTTCCTCGAACTCAGCTTGCCGCCGTCTTTCTTGTTTTGCCCCCGGGCCTACCCGGGGGCCGATAGCTGCCTTACTCAGCCGCCACGCGCGGCGTTGTCGGCTCCAGCACGTCCATCGGGAAATCATCGACATTGACGGCACGGTCCGTGGCTTCATCAGCCGCCCGCATGATCCCGGCCTCGTTGTCGTTGAGAACCCCCGCCGCAACCGCATCGGCAATTGCATCCCGATCCAGCCGCCGCTCGAACACGCCCTTGCGCGATGCCTTGATGAACTTGGCCTCGATTTCCTCAGCCTCGGTCACCTTGACGAACGCATCTTCGAGAACGCCGGTAATGTCATTTGGGTCCGTCGAGACATAGACGCCGGTCGTCAACCGATCGCGGAATGCCCCCGGCTTCAGCACAGCGCGCACGAAGCGATAGTTGACGCGGTCGCTCGACGGCTTGGCATGACGGCCCAGCGGGAAGCAGAGGAAACGCATCGCATTGGCAAAGAACGGGTTCGGGAAATTGGCAAAGATTTCCCCGAAGATACGCTCGAGATTGGCCACGCGATCTTCCATGATCGCATCGACCAGTTCCTGATCTTCCTTGATCCGCCCCTCTTCATCGAACCGCTTCAGCGTCGCCGACATCAGGTAAAGCTCGCCCAGCAGGTCGGCCATGCGGCCCGAAAGCTTCTGCTTGCGCTTGAGCGCGCCACCCAGCACCACCGTCGTCCAGTCCGCGACCAGCGCAAAGTCCTGCGAATAGCGGTGGAGGCGCCGATACCACTTGGCCATCGGCCCATCATTGGGCGAGGAGGCAAAGGCCCCATTGCTCACACCATGGAGGAACGTCGCCGCGATATTGCGCAGCATGAACTTGGTATGCCCGCCGAAGGCGACGTCAAAGGCTTCGAGACCCGCCTTCTTGTCCTTGTTCTGCGCCGCCTGAATTTCGCTCAGCAGATAGGGATGCGCACGCAGCACGCCCTGGGCAAAAGTCATCAGCGTACGCGTCAGGATGTTTGCGCCTTCCACGGTGATCGCCACCGGGATCGCCATATAGCCACCAAAGAGATAGTTCTTCGGCCCATCCTGAATGGCGCGGCCGCCCTGGATATCAAAGGCCTCGTCCATGCTGTCGCGCATGGCTTCGGTCGTGGTGTATTTGAGCAACCCCGCGATAACCGCCGGACGCTGCCCCTCGTCCACCATAGACGCGGTCAGACGCCGCGCCGCTTCATACATATAGGCGCGCTTCACCATCTCGCCGAGCGGCTCGGCCACGCCTTCCATAAGACCGACGGGAATACCGAACTGACGGCGCACGCGGGCATAGGCGGAGGTCGTCCGCAGCGTCTGCTTGATCGAGGTCGTCCCGATTGCCGGCAGCGAAATCGCGCGACCGGTCGAGAGACATTCCATCAGCATGCGCCAGCCCTGACCGGCATATTCGGTACCACCGATGAGAAAATCCATCGGGATGAACATGTCCTTGCCGCGAACCGGACCGTTCATGAAGGCCTGGCGCGCCGGATAGTGGCGACGGCCGATATCAAGACCCGGATGGTCATGCGGGATCAGCGCCAGCGTGATGCCGATATCATCGCCGCGACCGAGCAGATTGTCCGGGTCCTTCATGATGAAGGCCAGACCCACCAGCGTCGCAATCGGCGCCAGCGTGATGTAGCGCTTGTCAAAGCTCAGCCTGACGCCCAGCACTTCCTCGCCATTATACATGCCCTTGGTGACAACGCCGATATCGCGCATGCCACCAGCATCCGAACCGGAATGCACACCGGTCAGCGCAAAGCACGGCACTTCCTGGCCCGTTGCCAGACGATGGAGGTATTTTTCCTTCTGCGCCGACGTACCGTACTTTTCGAGCAGTTCGCCCGGCCCCAGCGAATTTGGCACCATGACGGTGATCCCCGCGGCAACCGAGCGGCTGGCAATCTTGGACACAATCATGGACTGTGCCTGCGCCGAGAAACCAAGCCCGCCATGCTCCTTGGCAATCAGCATGCCGAGGAACCCCTTATCCTTGAGGAACTGCCAGAGCTCGGGCGAGAGGTCCGCGCGATTGTGCCGGATATCCCAGTCATCAATCATCTTGCAGGCCTCGACCACCGGGCCATCAAGGAACGCCTGTTCCTCATCTGTCAGCGTCAGCGGGCGAATGCCGGTGAGCTTGTCCCAGTCCGGGCGACCGGAAAAGAGCTCAGCATCCCAGCCCACGGTACCCGCATCCAGCGCTTCCTGCTCGGTGCGGCTCACCTTGGGCAGGATGGATTTGACCGCGCCATAGACCGGCGTCGTCAGCACGGCCATGCGCATCGGCTTAACCGACAGCACCAGCAGCAGTACGCCCAGGACGATCAGCACCCAGGAGAACCATCCCAGCCCATAGGCAGGCCCGGCCTCCACGAAGTGCAGACCTGAAACCACACCGATGGCTGCAAAAGCGGCGCCCCACTGCCAGAGCGGGCTTTCCCGCATGGCCAGGGTCGCGAATACGACAAGACTGATTGCAACCAGCAACAGGGTCATCGACCAATTCCTCCTAGGACAGGCCGACCCGCAAGCTGGGGCCGTCGCCCGTCATTCTCCAATGCCGGACCGGTATCCGTGGGATCGGACCCGATCTCCCCTTGCTCATGGCGCGCATCTTAGCGCTCGCCCCTTAAGCAAGTGTAGGCCTCACTCTATCTAAGTTTACGTATACGTCAACTAGAAGCCCAATAGGTTCACGTATCGGCATCGTCGATCTGCATCCATTCACACCGGTGTTGAACAGCATGGGCACTCAATTGACGCTAACGTAAACAAGTGGAATAGTTTCCCTGACTTTCAGCATAAGTCTGCACCAAGCAGGGCGCGCGACGTCCATCAGACAGGAAAGCCTCTGCCGTGCGGAACGGGCGCAGGGCAGCCGAATTGGGGGAACGCGCCGCCCATCGGCGGCAATTGGAGGAGACGACCATGGACACGACTGCCACTGACAGCCTGCGCCCCTGGATTGCGAGCTATCCGGACAACATCGTCTGGGATGCCGAGATCGACGAGACACCGGTCCATGAGCAGGTGCTTGCCGCCTGCGCCAGAACACCGGACGCCCTCGCCCTCGACTTCCTGGGCGGCACCACCAGCTTTGGCGAATTGGGCAAGGCCATCAATGCCTTCGCCGGCGCCCTGCAGAGCCAGTTCGGCGTCCGCAAGGGCACGCGCGTGGCGCTCATGCTCCCCAATACGCCTTTCTACCCCATTGCCTATTTCGGCGTGCTGCGGGCTGGCGGCACCGTGGTCAACTGCAATCTCCTCTATACCGTCTCCGAGCTCTCCCACATCACCGCCAATGCCGGCGCCGAGATCATGGTGACGCTCGATCTCAAGCAGATATTCCCCAAGGCCGAGGCCCTGCTCGAAGCCGGCCACGTCAAGAAGCTGATCGTCGCCCACTTCCCCAACGCGCTGCCGACCGTGAAGAAAATTCTCTTCAAGCTGGCCAAGCGCAAGGACCTGTCCCACCCCGGCCAGTCCAAATTCGCCAACAGCATCACGAGCTTTGGGGACATGATCGCCCGCGGAGAAACGCCGCGCCCGGTGACCATCATCCCGCGCGAAGACATCGCCGTGCAGCAATATACCGGCGGCACCACCGGCATCCCCAAGGGCGCGCTCCTCACCCACGCCAATATCTCGGCCAATATGTGCCAGATCGACAAATGGGGTGATGGGCTTTTCTACCCGCCCAGCAAGGTCATCGCCGTTCTGCCATTCTTCCATATCTTCGCGATGACCGTTTGCATGAACACCCCGCTCGCCAATGGCACGCCGGTGATCATGCTGCCGCGCTTCGAGCTCAAGGCCCTGCTCGGCATCCTCAAGCGCACCAAGGCCAATGTGCTGCCGGCCGTGCCGACCCTGCTCAATGCCGTGGCGCGCGCCGAGTCCGTGACGCCCGAACAGCTTTCAAGCCTCGAAGTCGCGATTTCCGGCGGCGCCGCCCTGCCCGACGAAGTCCGCGCCGCCTTCGGCAAGAAATCCAAGGCGCTGCTCGCCGAGGGCTATGGCCTTACCGAAGCCTCCCCGGTCGTCTGCTGCGCCGCCCTGCGCAAACCCTCCAAGCCCATGTCCATCGGCCTGCCGCTCCCGGGCACCGATATCCGCTTTGTCGACGTCGATTCTGGCAAGGTTGTCGGGACCGGCGAAAATGGCGAACTGCAGGTCAAGGGCCCGCAGGTCATGATCGGCTATTACGAAAACGACGATGCCAGCGAACAGGCCTTCATGGATGGCTGGCTGCGCACCGGCGATGTCGGCCACATGGACGAGGACGGCTATGTCTTCCTCGTCGACCGCATCAAGGACCTCATCATCTGCTCGGGCTTCAACGTCTATCCGCGCACCATCGAGGAAGCGATGATGACCCACGAGGCCGTCGAAGAGGTCAATGTCATCGGCGTGCCGGATCAATATCGCGGCGAAGCGCCCGTCGCCTATGTAAAGCTGCGCGAGGGCAAGTCCACCACCGAGGCCGAGCTCAAGACCTTCCTCACCGGCAAGCTCAACAAGATCGAAATGCCCAAGCAGATCATCTTCAAGGATGCCCTGCCCAAAACCCTCATCGGCAAGCTCTCCAAGAAAGAGCTGCGTGAGGAATATGCCCAGACCCATGCGAGTAAGAAGTGAACAGGCCAGAGCCGGACAATAAGGACCTCTTTGCGATTGCCGACCTCGCCCGCGAGTTCGGCATATCGACCCGTGCCATCCGGTTTTATGAATCCAAGGGCCTGCTCTCGCCCGAACGCGTCGGCGCCACCCGCATCTTCCGCCGCCGCGATCGCGCCCGCCTGATCCTCATCCTGCGCGGCAAGCGCCTCGGCTTCTCGCTGCGCGACATCTCCGACTATCTCAGCCTCTACGACGCCGACCGCACCCAGCAGGTTAGCCTCCTCGCCGAAAAAGTCGACGAACGCATAGCCCTCCTCGAACGCCAGCGCGACGACCTCGAAACCACCATCCGCGAACTGCACGAAATCAAGAAACTCGCCGACGCCCGAGCCGGCAAGATCGCCTGATCTTGAATTTTTGTACAAAATGTTGTGCATAAATTGCAGGAGGCTACCATGCGTGCCACATCCATTTCGCAGTTCCGAAAAAACATTGCCTCAGAAGTCGATCAGGTTGTCGATAGTGGGGAACCGCTGATTGTCACCCGTACAGGCGGCAAGAAGCCCGTCCTCATCATCCCGCTCGATCAGGCTGGCGAGTGGGATGAGACCGCCTATCTCCTCAGCAGTCCGAAAAATGCTGCCCGGCTACGAGAGGCTATCCGGGAGGCCAATGCTGGTGGCGGGATGATCCGCGAGCTGATTGAAGAATGATCGTCGCGTTTATGACCAGGGGATGGGAGGATTATCTTTACTGGCAAGCGACAGACAAGCAGATGCTTCGGAAGCTGAACGCGCTGATCAAGGAGTGCCAAAGGACACCGCGAGAAGGAACCGGTAAGCCAGAGGCTCTTAAGCATGAATTCTCCGGCTGGTGGTCACGCCGTATCACCGATGAACACCGACTGGTCTATCGCGTGATTGACGATCGGCTAGAGATCGCTCAGTGTCGCCACCACTACTAGCGCTCTCCGCGCCCCTTCACATTCTTCGTCATCAGATCCGGCTTTTTCGGCTTCACCCAGCCCTTGGGCGGTCGCCTGACGGGCGTGTTTGACCCCAGCCCGATCTGTCCCGGCGGCGCCTGGCCGACACTCACCTCGATCGAATAGCCATCATCATCGAGAATGACGGTCTCCTCGGTTTCTCCCTTGAGCCGCGCAATCTCGTCGCGCAGCGCCGCGGCCTTCTCGAAATCGAACTCAGCCGCCGCCGCTTCCATTTCCTTTTCCAGCGCGACCAGCCGCGCATGATTGCTCCGTGACGACATTCTCATTTTACTCCGCTTGGACACCCTCCCCCTTGAGGGGAGGGTAGTGCAGCTAGGTGCGTAGCACCTTAGCGAAACTAGGGAGGGGGAGGCCCTTCCAACCCTGTCGGAAGCAACGATAAGCGCTACCCCAAAAACGCGTCCATATCCTCAATCCGCGCCGCTTCCTGCGCCGGCTTGTCCCAGCGTATCCGGTTGATGCGCGGGAAACGCAAGGCCACGCCCGACTTGTGCCGCGCGCTCCTCTGCGCGCTGTCGAACGCCACCTCGAACACCAGTTCCTTTTTTACCTCGCGCACCGGCCCGAAAGCCGCGGTCGTATTGGCGCGGATCCATTTGTCGAGCTGTTTCAACTCCTCGTCGGTAAAGCCGAAATAGGCCTTGCCGATGGGCACGATCTCGTTTCCCTTCCAGACACCAAACGTATAGTCCGAATAAAACGAGCTGCGCTTGCCGTGCCCGCGCTGGGCATACATCAGCACAGCGTCAACGACATTGGGATCGCGCTTCCATTTGAACCAGAACCCCTTGGGCCGCCCCGGCACATAGGGCGATGTCCGGAGCTTGATCATCACCCCTTCATGACCATGCTCATCCGCGCCCATCCGGCGGAGCGCCGCTAGATCCTCCCAGCTCGCAAAATCCAGCACCGGCGAAATATCCATCCGCGTCTGAGGGTTCTTTTGGAACCACGCCTCAAGTCGCGCCCGCCGCGCCTCCCAGCTCAGCGCGCGAATATCCTCGTCGCCGTCAAAGAGCATGTCATAGACGCGCACAAAGCCGGGCAGCTCGTTCATCTGCTTGATCGACGCCACCTTGCGATTGAGCCGCTGCTGCAAATCGTTGAACAGCCGGGGCTCGAAATCGTGCCCCACCAGCAGTTCCCCATCCAGCACTGCCCGCCCCATGGCCGCGCTCACCACATCAGGAAAGCTCTGCGCAATGTCGTCTCCCGTTCGCGAAAACAGCGACGCCCCGTCCTTGCCCAGCACCAGCTGCACCCGGATGCCGTCCCATTTCCACTCGGCTGAAAAATCGCGCGGATCGAGCTTGGCAAAATCGCTGTCGTCGATTGGCGTCGACAGCATCAGCGGATGAAATCGCGCCGTGTGGTCAATATCCGGCCGCTCCGCCTTGCCCTCGAGCCAGGCAAACAGCTCACCATAAGGCGGCTTGATGCCGTGCCAGACTTCTTCAATGGCCTGCAGGTCCACCCCGCTCATCTCCGCCAGCGCGGTCTTTGCCAGTCGCGCCGAAACCCCGATGCGCAGCGCCCCCGTCGCCAGCTTCACCAGCGCCCAGCGCTCGTGGATCGCCGCATTGGTGAGCAGCTCTCCGATGACCTTCGGCATCTCAGCCTTGCTGGTCATATTGAGCAGCGCCACGAGATCGCTCAACCGCGGCAATTCCCCCGAACCATGATGCGGCCAGATCAGCGCAATGGTCTCGCCAAGGTCCCCGACATAGTCATAGGACATGGCGAACAGCGTCTCATCGACCTCGGCCAGCACTGTCTCCTTGAGCAGCGCCGGTTTGACATTGCTTATGTCCATTTCCCCCGTCAGCACCGCCAGCGCCAGCCCGCGATCAGGGTCCGGCACCTCGGCAAAATACTGCGCCAGCGCCGCAATTTTTCGTGTCCGCGACGGCGTCAACGCCAGGAGTTCGAGCAGGTCGGCGAAGCGCTTCATTCGCCGCCCTCCCCGCCATCATCGTCCAGCCCCGGCAGCGCCAGCGGCTCGGCATCGAGCCCCTGCTTCTTGCACCAATAGACCAGCGCATCCTCGCGCCCATGCGTCACCCAGATGGTCGAGGCGCCACTTTCAAGGATCGATTGATTGAGCTCGCCCCAGTCGCAATGGTCCGAGATCACCAGCGGCAATTCCACCAGCGCCTGCCGCGCCCGCTGCTTGACGCTCATCCATCCCGAGGCCTGGCACACAACCGGATCGGGAAAACGCCGGCTCCAGCGGTCGCGAATGGCCGAGGCCGGCGCAATGACGATCTCGCCCGCCATATCCGCCTTGGCCATGCCCGTCGCCGGGATCAACTGCCCCAGCTTGACGCCCAGCTCCTCATAAAGCGCACAGAGCCGGATCATCGCGCCATGGAGATAAATCGGCCTCTCCCACCCCGCGTCGCGCAACAGCGCAATCACCCGCTGCGCTTTCCCCAGTGCATAGGAACCAACGAGATGACAGCGCTCGGGCTGGTCCGCCACCGACTTCAAGAGCCGCGCAATCTCGTCCCTGGGGTCCGGGTGCTGGAACACCGGCAGACCAAACGTCGCCTCAGTCACCATGAGATCACAGGCCACCGACTGGTAGGGCTCCGCCGTCCGGTCCGGCAGCCGCTTATAGTCCCCGGTCACCACCGCGCGCTGCCCTTCGGTCTCGACCAGCACCTGCGCCGACCCGAGGATATGTCCAGCCGGTTGAAGGCTCACATCGGCCGAATTGATCCGCAGCACCTCGCCAAATTCCAGCGCCTGAAACGTGCCCGCGCAATCCTCGCCATAGCGCACCTTCATGATGGCGATGGTCTCGGGCGTCGCCAAAACGGCGCCATGCCCGCTGCGCGCATGGTCAGCATGGCCATGGGTAATAATGGCCCGTGGCCGCGGCACATTGGGATCGATCCAGGCGTCCACCGAGGGGATATAGAGATCGCGATTGAGAACAGCCATAATCACCTCGCCTGAAACACAGCAACGGTTTAGCGGGCTCCAGAGTTGCCCCGGCAGCATGACAGGAAAGAGCGCATAATGACGATCCCCACCACGACATTGCCCGATGGCACGCCCATGCCGGTCTTTGGCCTGGGCACCTGGATGATGGGCGAGCGCAGTGACAGGCTTCGTCAGGAGGTCGACACCATCCGCGCCGGGATTGATCAGGGCATCACCCTCATCGACACGGCCGAAATGTATGGTGATGGCGGCTCCGAGCGCATGGCGGGCGAAACCATTGCCGGCAAGCGCGATGGCCTCTTCCTCGTCTCAAAGGTCCTGCCCCACAATGCCAGCCGCGAGGGCACAATCCGAGCCTGCGAGCGAAGCCTCAAAAACCTCGGCACTGACCGGCTCGACCTTTATCTCCTCCATTGGCGCGGCCGCTATCCGCTGGCCGAGACGGTAGAAGCCTTCGAAACACTCAAGGCTCAGGGCAAGATCGTACGCTGGGGCGTCTCCAATTTCGACGTCGAGGACATGGACGAGCTGAACACCATTTCCGACCAGTGCCAGGCCAATCAGGTGCTCTATAATTGCACGCGGCGCGGCATCGAATTCGACCTCCTGCCCGAGGCGCAGGACAAGGGCATGCCCATCATGGCCTATTCTCCGATCGAACAGGGACGCCTCGCCGGTAACAAGGCCATCGCCGAGATCGCTCGCCGCCACGACGCCAGCCCCGCCCAGATTGCGCTGGCCTTCGTGCTCCGCCACAAAGGCGTCATCGCCATTCCCAAGACGTCCCGTCCGGATCGGGTGGCGGAAAATCTGGCCTCTCTCAAGATCGAGCTCACCGCCAAGGATCTGGCAGACATTGACCAGGCGTTTCCACCGCCACGCCGCAAGATCGACCTCGAAATGATCTGAGCGGACAAGGACTTGCCTTGTCCTTTCGTCTCGGCCACACCCTAAGTCAGAAGATTTGACCGGAGCCCCTTATGCGCAAGACCACCCACGCCCCCGGCACGATCCACCGTCTCACCATCGACAGCAAGGCCCTCGCCGGAAACCTCCTCGGCGATCCAACCGAGCGCGTGGTCGATGTTTATGTGCCCCATGGGCATAGTGGCGAAGGCTTGCCCCTGCTGGTCGATCTGGTCGGTTATACCGCCGGTGGCCCTGCCCACACCGCCTGGAAAGCCTTCACCGAAAACGTGCCGGAACGCCTCGATCGCCTGATCGGCGAGGGCAAGATGAAGCCAGCCGTCGTCGCCTTCCCGGACTGTTTCTCGCGCCTCGGCGGCAATCAATATGTGAATAGCCCCGTCCTCGGAAATTACGAAGACTTCCTCATCGAGGAGATGCTCGCGGCGGTCGAACAGAAATTCGTCTGCGGCGGCACTGGCAAGCGCGGCGTCTTCGGCAAATCCTCGGGAGGCTTCGGAGCGCTCGTCCACGCCATGCGTCATCCCGATGTCTGGGCCGCTGCCGCCAGTCATTCCGGCGATGCCGGTTTCGAGCATCTCTACCTGCCCGAATTTCCCAACACGCTGCGCGCCCTCGCCAAGCATGACAACGTCATCGAAAAATGGTTGAACGCCTTTGAGGGCAAGATCAAACTCGATGGCAAGGACACCATGGTCCTGATGATCCTCTGCCAGGCCGCGAGTTTCGATCCCGACCCGGGCGCCTATCTCGGCCTCCGCCTGCCGGTCACGCCGGACACCTGCGAGATCATTCCCGAGCGCTGGGAAAACTGGCTCAAATGGGACCCCGCAATCATGGTCAAGACTCAGGGCGCGTCCATCGGCAAGCTAAAGGCTTTCTACCTCGAATGCGGCACCGAGGATCAGTACAACATCCTCTACGGCACCCGCCGCATCCATAAGGAACTCGAGGCCCAGGGCATCGCCCACCGCTATGAGGAATTCCCGGACAACCATTCCGGCGTCGATTACCGCATGGATCTGAGCCTGCCCTATCTCGCCGAAGCGCTGAGCGCGTAAGACAAAAGCGCTCCCCCATCACCGCACCGTCCTCGGGCTCGACCCGAGGACCACTCTCCCCGCGCACAGTCCCCCTACATCACCACCTGCCAGACAAAATACCCAACCCCGATCCCGCCCAACACGAGCCCGATCCAGGCCAGCGCCAGAAACCCATCCCGCGCCGCAATGGCCAGGGCAAAGACGGCAATGATCGTTGCCGCTACTGTGGAGGTGAAAGGGATAAATTCCAGCAACGGCATGATCGCACCGACCAGCACGCAGACCGCAGCCCCCACCCGTCGCAAGGGCGCCGAGGTCAGGAACCGGAAGCGCCGTTTAACGACGCCATCCGCCGCCCGGCTGACCGGCTTCAGAAACCTCAGAAGCGTCTTGGCATGCTTTGCCGAGAGGCATCGCCCCCGCAGCCATTCGGGCAGCCAGATCCTGTCCCGCCCCAGCGCCAATTGCCCGGCAATGAGGATCGTATTGATCCCCACCATGGTGGGGATACCCGGCACAATGCTGAGGGGAGAAATAACAACCAGCGCCGGCAGGAGCAGCATCGGCCCGGCAGCCCGCTGCCCCGCCACCTCCTGGATGAGGCCGATGGAAACGTCCTCTCCGGCGAGGGCACGCGCTTCCACCTTGTCGACGAGTGTGCCGAGTGGCCCCTCCCTGGTCGCGGTCATGAACGGAAATTCCTTTCCGCCCCAAAACGCCGCGCCATGGGCACCCGTTCCGCGAGGCGGCATGCCGCCCCGCGCTTATGTCAGGTTCTACTGAACCTTCGTCACCTTCAGCAGACCCGGCCGCTGTTCATTGGCCGCGTTGATCGCCGCCTCGCCACCCAGCACCACGACATGGCCCTTCTCGGCCACCGCTTCCAGTGCATCGGCCAGTGCGGCAAAGTCCGCCTGGCTGGTGCCAAGGATTTCGTCGCGACGCTGCTGGCGCAGTTCATCCGTCGTGCCATTGAGCATGCGCCACATGGCCGAATAGCCCTTGGCATCGGGGAATTCCGGACGATCAAGATCGCCCACAACGCCGATCACCGAGCGCACCAGATCTTGCTCGCCGATCCCCGCCCGCAGCGCCTTGGCCGCGCCGTCATAGACATCGATGGTCTTGAGAAGGTTCGGGTCGCGATAGGAGAGGAAGGCGAAATTGCCCGAGACCGGATCGAGCCGGCTGCTGCCGCCATAGGCCCCGCCCTGCACGCGCACCTTGTCCCACAGATAGCTGGTATTGAGAAAGCGCAGCGCCACGCGGCTGGCCCCGCTCGGCTCGAACCCCAGCGCCCGCAGATTGGCGCCCTTGCCCA
>JAAZLP010000307.1 GCA_012799265.1 Phyllobacteriaceae bacterium
GGCGACGATGGCGGTAGCGGCGACCCAGATGACGGAAAGGATAAGCGCGAGCCAGGTAGGCGTTGCCGACGAGCGGCTCTGCAGGCCGTAGAGCAGCTTGCTGGCAGAGATTCGGTCGTCATTGGCAACGGTGCCGGCCTGCATGGCGATCTTGTCGGCAGCGCGCAGGCGCTCGGAGCGAGAGGATTCATTCTGTTTGCGTTCGGGAGTCGTCTGGGCCGGCTGGTCCAGATTGAACACGGAATCCTTTAGAGCGTCTTCGACGGCCGAAAAGGCTAGGGCAGCCGGATCGTTCTGGGGGGTCGGGTTCTTCGCCATACTCTTTACAACTCTCGCGTCGGCACTGCAGCAACAAGGCGGACTTCAGGAGTCGTCATGACGCATCAGGCCTTTCCGGGCCCACCGTCAAATCGGAACAATTCGATGCAAATGCCTCGCATCGTTCCCCAACCTCCGCCGCCGCGCGCTGGTTCAAAGCTCATTCATACATTCAATTTTATGCAAACCGAACGGAATCTTACCCAAAGGTTAATTTTTGAGTGAGAAGCGTTAACGAATTGAGCGAGCAAGCAAGGCAAAGATGTGGCTTAATCAACTCTTCACCAGGCAATTCTAGTGTGCCTCGGATATCGGCCCACGCCGCTTAGCGTGGACCCTGACGAGGAGAGGCCAGAATGGCGCTACCAGCGTTCAACCCAGAGAACAGTTCGTCTCCTCAGGTCCGGGCCATGCGCCCCGTCGATCTTGTTCATCTGGCCAAGCAGTGCCTCGGCGACGAGAATCTCGAATGCGAAATCCTGCGCATGTTCGACAGGTCACTCACGACCTATTTCGAACGCCTCAAGCTGGCCACTTCTGCTGACGACCTTCATCTCAATATCCACTCCATCCGCGGCGCTTCCGCGGGCGTTGGGGCATGGACCCTGTCGGAACTCGCCCAAGCCATGGAGAACGAACTGCGCGACGGTCGTCCGCTGACGAGTGAGCGGATCGACGATCTTGGCATTGCTATTGAAGAAGTCCGGGACTTCATCGCCTGGATGCTGACCAGCCGGCAGGACTGACAGGCTCAAGCCTCAGGTTTGACGCATTGGCGCGCGCTTATTATACAGCGGCCAACACGTGACCGGCTGCATATTGCCTGCGGCCCAACAGTTCAGCTGATCCATGTCCCTTGCTTCTGCCGCTGCGGTTGCCCCGCGGCCCACTGACGAACCGTTCCGCCTGCGCCGGACTTTCGCGATCATTTCTCACCCCGACGCCGGTAAGACGACGCTGACGGAGCGTCTGCTTGCGGCCGCCGGCGCGATTCAGTCTGCGGGCGCCGTGCGTGGCAAGTCCGGGCAGCGATCGACGCGCTCTGACTGGATGGAAATGGAGCAGCAGCGCGGCATTTCCATCACCTCCTCGGTGATGACGTTCGACTATGACGGGCTGACGCTCAACCTGCTTGACACGCCGGGTCACTCGGACTTCTCGGAAGACACCTATCGCACGCTGACGGCCGTTGACGCAGCCATTATGGTCATCGACGCGGCCAAGGGTATCGAAAGCCAGACGCAGAAACTGTTCGAAGTCTGCCGCCTGCGCGATATCCCGATCATCACCTTTATCAACAAGGTGGATCGCGAAGGGCATGCGCCGCTCGATCTTATCGACGAAATCCAGGGCAAGCTGGCCCTCGACCTGACGCCGGTTCTCTGGCCGATCGGCATGGGCGTCGACTTTTTCGGCTATATCGATCTGCTGGAAAAGCGCGTCGTCACCCCGCAGGGCAAGACGCTGGCCGAGTTCGATGCCCTCGAGGACCTGCTCGATGTGCCGGAACTGGCGGACAATGCCGTCTTCATGACGGCTATCGAGACGCTGGAAATGGCGCAGGCCATGCTGCCGGAATTCGATCTCGAGACCTTCCATGCGGGCCATTTGAGCCCGGTGTTGTTCGGCTCGGCGCTGAAGGGCGTTTCGGTCGCCGAACTTCTCCGTACCCTGGGTGATTGGGGTCCTGAGCCGCGGCCGCAGCCAGCGCTGCCGGCACCGATTGCCCCCAATGAGAAAAAGGTCACTGGCTTCGTCTTCAAGGTGCAGGCGAATATGGACGCCAACCACCGCGACCGCATTGCCTTCGTTCGCCTCTGTTCAGGCAAGTTCGAGCGCGGCATGCGGCTCAAGAACGTGCGCTCGGGCAAGGACATGGCTGTGTCCAATCCGATGTTCTTTTTCGGCAATAATCGCGAACTGGCCGAAGAGGCCGTCGCGGGCGATATCGTGGGTATTCCCAACCACGGGACGCTCTCGGTGGGCGATACGCTGACCGAAGGCGCGACCATCAATGTGACAGGCATCCCGAACTTTGCGCCGGAAATCATCCGTCGCGTTCGCCTGACCGACCATATGAAGTCCAAGCAGATGGCCAAGGCCCTGACCGACCTTTCGGAGGAGGGGTTCACCCAGGTCTTCCGTCGCATGGTGGGTGCCGACTGGATTGTTGGTGTGGTCGGGCAGCTGCAGCTGGAAGTGCTCTCGTCCCGTGTCGCCAAGGAATATGGCGTGCCGATCAGCTTTGAGAGCATCGGCTATGAGGTGGCGCGTTGGGTCGAGTCTGATGATCCTGATGAGCTGAAGCGCTTCATCACGGCCCAGAAGATGAACATGGCTGAAGACCGCAATGATGCGCCGGTATTCCTGGCGCAGAATGCGTGGTGGGCCGATCGCGCCAAGCAGGATTATCCGAAGATCCGCTTCCTCACCACGAAGGAACGGCATTGAGCGCGCCCGACCGCATCGGCGAGTTTGTCGAAGCGGTTCGCGCTGCTTTCAACGAGGGTACGCTGACCCGGGTGAAGCTCGGCGGTTACCATGGTGGTGAAGCGGAGCTCAAATCGGCGGAGGCGCGCAAGGTCGTCATCAAGGCCGGCGAGCGCCTGAGCTTTGTCTTCCGCTACAAGACGCGCGACATCACCAAGAACCTGACCCTTGATGAGGCGAGCACGCTGCTCACGGGCGGTCTTGCCGCTGAGTGGCGAAGCGCGCGGCTTGAGACGACTGGCTTTGATCTGCAATTCGAGCGGCAGGGCGACAAGCTTCGCCTCAAGCGAAGCGAA
>JAAZLP010000017.1 GCA_012799265.1 Phyllobacteriaceae bacterium
ATCATGGCCCGTCGCATCCCTGCATCCACCCGCATCGGCTTCACCATCCTCGCATGGGCAGTCGCACTGCTGCTGTTCTCACCAATCCTCTGGACACTGGTTACCGCCTTCAAGACAGAAGCAGAGGCCATTGCCTCTCCGCCCACTTTCCTCCCGCAGACATTGACGCTCGAAAACTTCAGCGCCGTGCAGGATCGCTCGGACTACATCAAGCACGCCACCAACTCGATCATCGTCTCGGTCGGCTCGACTCTCTTGGGCCTCCTCATCGCCATCCCTGCCGCATGGTCCATGGCCTTTGCGCCGACCAAACGGACCAAGGACATCCTGATGTGGATGCTCTCGACCAAGATGATGCCGGCTGTCGGCGTGCTGATCCCGATCTACCTGATCTTCCGTGACCTGCGGCTGCTCGACACCCTGCATGGCCTGACGCTGATCATGACGCTGATCAACCTGCCGATCATCATCTGGATGCTCTACGCTTACTTCAAGGAAATCCCCGTCGACATCCTTGAATCGGCCCGGATGGATGGCGCCGAGCTCTGGAATGAAATCGTCCATGTGCTCGTACCCATGGCGGTGCCCGGCATCGCCTCCACCTTGCTGCTCAACGTCATCCTGGCGTGGAACGAGGCCTTCTGGACCATCACCCTGACCTCCGGCCGCGCGGGCACGCTGACTGCCTTCATCTCGTCCTTCTCGTCGCCGCAGGGCCTGTTCCTGGCCAAGCTTTCAGCCGCCTCACTGCTCGCAATCGCGCCAATCCTGCTGCTCGGGTGGTTCAGCCAGAAACAGCTGGTGCGCGGTCTCACCTTCGGAGCGGTGAAATGACCCGCGCGACTAGCCTCAATTCCCACATCAAAGCCGAGGACAGATAAATGGGCTCCATCACCCTTGAGCACGTCAACAAGTCCTTCGGCGAAGTCCAGGTCATTCCGGACATCTCGCTCGACATCAAGGACGGTGAGTTCGTTGTCTTTGTCGGCCCCTCGGGCTGCGGCAAGTCCACGCTGCTGCGGCTGATCGCGGGCCTTGAGGACACAACCTCCGGCACCATCAAGCTTGATGGGCGGGACGTGACCGATGCGCCGCCCGCCAAGCGTGGCCTGGCCATGGTGTTCCAGTCCTATGCCCTCTATCCGCACATGAGCGTGCGGGACAACATTGCTTTCCCGCTCAAGATGGCCAAGGTTCCGCAGGCGGAAATCGACCGCAAGGTCGAATATGCCGCTCGCACCCTCAATCTCGGCTCCTATCTTGATCGCCGGCCGCGCACTCTCTCGGGCGGTCAGCGCCAGCGTGTCGCCATTGGGCGCGCTATCGTTCGCGAGCCCAAGGCGTTCCTCTTCGATGAACCGCTGTCCAACCTCGACGCCGCGCTGAGAGTGAACATGCGGCTCGAGATCACCGAACTGCACCAGCAGCTAAAGACCACTATGATCTACGTCACCCATGATCAGGTCGAGGCCATGACCATGGCCGACCGCATCGTCGTGCTCAATGCTGGCAATGTCGAGCAGTTCGGCTCGCCGCTTGAACTCTACAAGCGACCCGCAAACCGCTTCGTGGCCGGGTTCATCGGCTCGCCCAAGATGAACTTCATCGATGGGCCGGAAGCTGCAAAGCACGACGCCCATTCGATCGGCGTTCGTCCCGAGCATTTCCGGATTTCGACGAGCGAGGGGATTTGGCGCGGCACCGTCAATGTCGCCGAACAGCTCGGCTCCGACACTTTCCTTCATGTGCAGTCCGACCTGGGTCTCCTGACGGTCCGCACCGATGGCGATCAAACTTTCAGCCATGGCGACACGGTCTGGCTCACGCCCGATCCCACGCGCATCTACAGGTTCGACGCTGCCGGATTGGCGATCTGAACATGGACACCGTGGCACGATCATCGCGGGGAAGATCATCATGATCTCCAAACTCTCTTTGTCGGCACTGCCGGCGATCACGACAGCCGCCATCCCGGCCTATGCGCGCGAAAGCCTCCGGGCAGGCATTGTCCATTTCGGGGTCGGCAACTTTCATCGCTCCCATCAGGCCGTCTATCTCGACGCCCTGTTCAACATGGGCGATGGGCTCGACTGGGCCATTGTCGGGGCAGGGGTGCGCGAAAGCGACGAGGCGATGCGCCAGAAGCTTTCCGCGCAGGATTGGCTCACAACCGTCGTTGAGCAGGAAGCTGACAGCAGTTCCGCGCGCGTCACCGGCGCCATGATCGACTATCTCCAGCCCGGTGATAGCGCGGCGATCATCACTCGCCTGGCCGAT
>JAAZLP010000308.1 GCA_012799265.1 Phyllobacteriaceae bacterium
GATAATCGGGCAGAATGTCGAGCGGCATCACCACATAGAAGGCGGCGAACAGCGTTGCGGCCTTCAGATAAAGCGGGGTGTGCGGCGACCAGAAAGCTTTCCAGAGCTGCACAACTTCCTTGCGGAAGAGAATGAGGCGGGAGGCGAGCATGGTGATCATGCCCAATAGATGGTCTCTCAATCCCCCCATTCAAGACTTGGGTGATCACAAGCCCTGATCTGGCGCTGCGACCTTTTTGCGTGCCGCTTTTCGCGCCGCTTTCTTCTCGAGATTTTCAGCGATCCGCGCCGCGACCATGCGGCGGATGAGATCATCGGGCGGCAGTGCATCGGGCGGGAATTGCAATGTGCCCTTCGAGGTCCGCCAGGGCGCGATTTCCTCGGCCATGCCGACGAAGACCGAATTGCCCATCGGGAAGATCGAGCAGTGCTTCTTGAAGGCGAAATAGGTGAGGAGCGCGCCATTCTGCCCAATCCCCGGCATGGCATAGGAAATGACTTCCTCGGCCTCGGGTGCTGCCTCCAGCAAGACCTTGCGGATATGGGTCAGTGCCGCGCGCGGGGCAGGGTCGAGCCCGGCAATATAGGCGTCGATGGTGGCTTTGGGCGTCTCCAGCATTTCCATCGCCTTCTCCCTGGCGCAAACCGTCACATTATTGTTCAGTTGCGCGCGCAATTGGGAAGGCCTATCTCGGAAGCATCTTTGAACTGGGGTTGAATATGGCCGGTCCAGCGCCGCGCAGGCAGTCGGTTGGGGTCAATGTGGGTGGCGTCATGGTCGGTGGCGGCGCGCCCGTCGTCGTCCAGTCGATGACCAATACCGATACCGCCGACATCGATGCGACCGTCAAACAGGTCATGCAGCTTGCGCGCGCCGGCTCGGAAATCGTCCGCATCACCGTCGACCGCGACGAAAGCGCCGCCGCTGTGCCCGAAATCCGCGATCGCCTCGCAACCATGGGCTATGACGTGCCGCTGGTGGGGGATTTTCACTATATCGGCCACAAGCTTCTCACCGACCATCCAGCCTGTGCTGAAGCGCTTGCGAAGTACCGCATAAATCCGGGCAATGTCGGCTTCAAAGCCAAGCGCGATACGCAGTTCTCGACGCTCATCGACATTGCCAACCGCTACAACAAGCCGGTGCGCATTGGCGTCAATTGGGGCTCGCTCGACGAAGAACTGCTGACGAGGCTCATGGACGAGAACGCCGCCTCGCCCAACCCCATCTCGGCTGCCGCCGTGCAGCGAGAAGCCATCATCCAGTCCGCGCTTCTCTCCGCCGCCCGCGCCGAAGAGCTGGGCATGGGCCGCGACAGGATCATCCTGTCCACCAAGGTCTCCGACGTTCAGCACCTCATCGCCGTCTATCAGGACCTTGCCGCGCGCTGCGATTACGCGCTTCATCTGGGGCTCACCGAAGCCGGCATGGGGTCAAAGGGCATTGTCGCCTCTTCGGCTGCGCTCGGCATCCTGCTGCAGCAGGGCATTGGCGACACGATCCGCATTTCCCTCACGCCTGAACCGGGTGGCGATCGCACGACCGAGGTCAAGGTCGCGCAGGAACTGCTCCAGACCATGGGCTTCCGCCAGTTCCTTCCTGTTGTGGCGGCATGCCCCGGCTGTGGCCGCACCACCTCGACAACCTTCCAGACGCTGGCCAAGGAAATCCAGGACCATCTCAACGTTTCGATGCCTGAATGGCGCGAGCGCTATCCGGGCGTTGAAACCCTCTCGGTCGCGGTCATGGGCTGCATCGTCAATGGTCCGGGCGAGAGCAAGCATGCAAATATCGGCATCTCGCTGCCCGGCACCGGCGAAACCCCGGCGGCGCCGGTCTTTGTCGACGGCCAGAAGGTCGCCACCCTGCGCGGCGCGGATGTCGCCGATCAGTTCAAGGTAATGGTCGCCGACTACATCGAAAAGAAGTTTGGCGCTGGCCGTCAGGATGCCGCCGAATGAATGAACGCCGTCACCGCCGCATCTTCTGGCTGGCCTGCCTGATCATCGTTCTGGCCGTGCTGAAGTTTACCGGCAATCTTGGATAGGAAAAGGGGCGCCGCAGCGCCCCTTTGTTTTATGCGAGACCTTCGGCCTTGAGTGCGGCCTGCGTGGCCGGGCGGGCGCCGACGGCTTCGAGCAGGGCTGCAATCTTGGGGAACTGGCTGAAGTCGAGGAACTGGCGGCCCCAGCCGACAACGGTGAAGGCATAGGCGTCAGCCTGGGTGAACTCGCCCAGGATGAACGGGCCGTTTTCGGGCAGCATGGCTTCGAGCTGGCCGACGCGGCGGGTGATTTCACCGATCACGGCGCCCTTTTCCTCGTCCGACAGGTTGGGGTTGAAGAGGCCGCCAAAGGCCTTGTGCACGTCACCGATAAAGCCAAGGACTTCCTGCAGGCGGGCGCGCTCAACACTGCCGGCGGCCGGCTTGAAAGCGGCGATGTCGGAACGGTCGCCGATGAACTGAAGGATTGCCGGGCCTTGGGTGATCACCACACCCGGTTCGACTTCCAGCGCCGGCACGGCGCCGCGCGGATTGATGTCGAGGAAGTTGTCGCCCGAAGCGGTGGTCTTGGCGCGAAGGTCGACCTTTTCGATTTCAAACGGCGCGCCGATTTCATGCAGAACAATATGCGACGCCAGGGAGCAGGCGCCGGGAGCGTAATAGAGTTTCATCTAGAGCAGTCTACCATGGTGCAACGCGGCAAAACGGCCGCGTCACACAGCTAGGTCAAGCAGCGCGGCTTCGCCAGAGGGACGAAAGCCGCATGGGCTCAAACTTTTGTGGCCGCTGCTGCCTTGGCCTCCTGCCATTCTGGCAGCGGGAAAATCCGGTCATAGGCCCAGTTAAAGACAAAGGCGTAGATCATGTAGAAGAGGGCCAGGCCCATATCCATGACAAATGCTTCCCAGAGGCCGATCTGGAGATACCAGGCGATCAGCGGCAGCATGAAAGCCAGAAGGCCCATCTCGAACAGGATCGCATGGATAACGCGGACCCAGGCCGGTTTGGCCGTATTGCCCGTCAGCTTGCGCATCGCGTGGTCGAAGCCGAGATTGTAGATATAGTTCCAGATCATCGCCACGGTGGCACTGGCAACGACGATCACGGCGCTGTCGCCGCCTTCAAGATGAAAGGCAAAAGCGGCAAGCGGAGTGGCGATTAGAATGCCAATGACTTCAAAGGAAATCGCGTGGCGGATGCGGTCACCGGTGGTGCGCATGGAATGCTCCATGTTTACCGGGTCGTCCCGGACCTGAAGCCCGATAGTGGGGGAGGTCGTCCTCGCTTGAGGGGGGATATAGGACAGCCCGGATTTTGGGGCAAGGCCGCTAAGGCATATCCGATATTCTAGGGACGCAGGGTGAAAACGCCCGCGCGCACCGGTTCAGCGCTGCCCATGTCGGGCACGCCATAGTCTGCGATCTGCTCCAGCTCTTCGAGTGGCAGTGCATCCCGGAACGGATCGCCGATCAG
Source organism: Phyllobacteriaceae bacterium (assembly GCA_012799265.1). Taxonomy (GTDB): domain Bacteria; phylum Pseudomonadota; class Alphaproteobacteria; order Rhizobiales; family Devosiaceae; genus Devosia. The sequence goes on from JAAZLP010000308.1 coordinate 3,480, forward strand.
CACATGCGCGCCTTTCGCAGCGAGAGAGCGAAGGGCGGGCAGGGTTTGGGCGGCAACAGCCTCGTTGTAAAACACGTCGCCGGCCAGAACCACGTCACAGTCGACGACCTCATCGGTCACAGAGATCGCCACCTGATTGGCCGCTGCATTGAGCTTTGTCGCGCATTGCCCGATGGCATCGGGCTCAAAGGCCGTCACCACGCCACCTGCCTTGGCCGCCGCGATGCCGACAAGGCCTGATCCCGAACCGAAATCCAGCACGGTCTTACCAGCTACCAGCTTGGGATGGTCTTGAAGATACAGCGCCAGCGCGGCGCCACCCGCCCAGGCATAGGCCCAATAGGGTACGGCATCCTCGCGGCCCATTTCGGCCAGCCAGGCATGGAGCCCGCTTTGTGCATGCGGGCGATAAAGGGAAATGTCCGGGCGAAATGGCAGCGGCGTCAGCCTCATCCGCTGCCGGATAAAATCTTGCGGTGAAAGCCTCACTCGGGAAGCTGGCAAGCATCCACCCATTGATTGCCGCAAAGCTCGGCGAGACGATCCAGCGTCAGCTTCACCGAGGCGTGGGTATCACCGCCGGCCGGGATGACGATGTCATAGATCTTGAGCGAGGTGTCGAGATAGATCGGCAGCGGTGCGGGCAGGCCAAAGGGGCAGACGCCGCCCACCTGATGGCTCGTCAGCCGCAAAACGTCCTCAGCCCCCAGCATGCGCGGGCGGCCGCCAAAGGCCGTCTTGGACTTCTGATTGTCCAGCCGCGCATCGCCGCGCGTCACCAGCAGGAATTCCTCGTCCTTGACCCGGATGCAGAGCGTCTTGGCGATCTGCCCCGGCTCCACGCCATGCACTTCCGCGGCCAGTTGCACGGTGGCGGTGGAGGCTTCGGTGACGATGACTTCAAGATCAGGGGCGCGGGTGGCGAGGTCGGCTTGGACGGAAGAAAGGCTCATGGACGGTCCGGATAGTCAGGATGGGACGCAGCGGCGCTGCGAAAATCATTGCGGCTCAATCAGAAGAGCGTAGCCAGCTTGTTCTCATAGTCAAACCGCGTCTTGTGGTCGACCGGCGTGGTCAGCACGCGGCGCATGAAGTCATGCGGGATCTGTTTGACGACGTCATAGGACATGAGCTCGGCAACGCTGATCCGCTCGCCCTCATAACGCTCGATGCTGACATCAGCACCCGCCTCGATGGTCGCGGGCTGGATCACGCGGCAATAGGCGCCCGGGCGTTGCGCACGGTGGAAGCGCTTGACCCAGAACTTGTCGTCCATCTTGCGCGCAAAAGTATTGCAGGGCGTGCGATGCGCCGTCACTTCGAGCACGAGATCGCCGATGATGAAGCGGTCGCCAATGGCGGTCGTCGCGCTGTCGGCGCCGGCAATGACGAGATTTTCGCCAAACCAGCCCGGCTCCGGCGCATAGCCAAGCTCGCCCGCCCAGAAGTTATAGTCCTCCTGGAAATAGACATAGATGGCCTGGTCTTCGCCGCCATGGTGCCTGCGATCCATCACCGCGTCATGGGCAATGCCCAGCGTCTCGATCCTGACCGGTTCGTTCACGGGCCGCTTGTTGATCCCCGTCTTGGCCTTCATACCCGGAATGGTTTCCGGCTTACCGACGCAGATGGCGATCAACCTGGCCATGCTTATTTCTCCCGTGCCGCAAAATAGCGGGCCGTGGCGCGCAGGCCATCAGCCTTGGGGCCAAACGTGCGCAGTGCCGAAATGGCTTCGTTGACGATGCCATCAAGCATCTTGCGCGCGCCATCGACACCGAGACGGGCAACGATGGTCTGCTTGCCCGCCACTTCGTCTTTGCCGGTTGCCTTGCCCATGGTTTCGGGGCTGGCGGTGACGTCAAGAATGTCATCGGCAAGCTGGAAGGCGCGCCCGGCTGCTTCCGCATAATAGGTCAGAGCGGAGAGCGCCCTGAGATCAGCGCCACCGAGAATGGCGCCCATGCGCACCGAGGCGCGGATCAGCGCGCCGGTCTTCATGTCGTGCACGGTCACGATCTCATCTTCCGTAAAGCCGCCCTTTTCGCCCTCGATATCGCGCATCTGCCCGCCCACCATGCCGCCAGCGCCGCTCCCGGCCGCCAACTCGGCGACAAGGCGCACGCGCACTTCCGGATCCGGATGGCAGGTGGGGTCCGACAGAACGGCAAAGGCCTGGGTCAGCAGCGCATCGCCCGCCAGGATGGCGGTGGCATCATCAAAGGCCTTGTGCACAGTCGGACGGCCCCGGCGCAGATCATCGTCGTCCATGGCCGGCAGATCATCGTGGATCAGCGAATAGCAATGGACCATTTCGACGGCGAGACCGGCCGGCAGGGATGCCTGCTTGGGCACAGAGAAGATTGCCGCCGCCTGCCGCACCAGAAGCGGGCGCAGGCGCTTGCCGCCTTCAAGGCTGCCATGGCGCATAGCCGCGACGAGCCGCTCCGCCGACGGTCCCGGGCCGGAAAGCCCGCCAACGGTCAGTCGTTCGGAGAGCCCGGCCTCGACAGAGCGGGCGCAATCGGCGCTATCGGCAGCAAAATCGTACATGGCTCGTTGCTAGCCCGTTGTCCCCAAACCGGCAAGGCCTTGGCCTCAGGTGTCTGCGCGGCTAAAGAGCCCTCATGGCGCGACGCAAAACCTTCTGGCGGATCATCCGCATTCCGCTCGGCATTCTGGCCGTGCTCGTGGCCATCCCGCTCGTGTTGACGCCTGTCTATCTTTTCGTCCAGCCGATTTCCGTGCCCATGCTCGCGCGGATGGTGACCGGCCAACCCGTCGACCGGCAATGGCGCGACATCGACGATATTTCCGATCGCCTCAAAGCCTCTGTCATCATGTCCGAAGATGGCCAGTTCTGTCGCCATTGGGGCATTGATGTCGCCGCCCTCCAGACCGAGATCGACAATTACCTCTCGGGGAAAGACGCCCGCGGCGCCTCGACGCTCACCATGCAGGTGGCGCGCAATCTTTTCCTCTGGAACCAGCAGAGCGTCGTGCGCAAGGCGCTCGAAGTGCCGCTGGCGCTCTATATCGATCTCGTCATGCCAAAGAAGCGGATCATGGAGATCTATCTCAACATCGCCGAGTGGGGGCCCGATGGTCAGTTCGGCGTCGTCGCCGGCGCCGAGCACGCCTTTGGCCGCGAACCGCAAAATCTCGATTGGCGCACCGCGAGCCTTCTCGCCGTAACCCTGCCCAATCCCATCGTGCGCAAACCGGCGGCGCCCAACCCCGGCCTCAGCCGCGTCGCCAGGATTATCGAGCAGCGCACCAAGGAATTCGGCCAACGCGCCGCCTGCGTCGGCAAGGACGGCACGCTCGAGCTTTAGGCTTGTGACCAAGGCATTCGACAATATATACTCTCTTCAGTCGGGGTATATATAGCATGGCCTTTTACGTTAAGGACGAGACGACGGACGCGGCGGTAAGGCGGCTGGCAAAGCTGACCAATCGCAGCCTCACCGAAACGATCCGTCATGCCGTTGAGGCAGAGTATGAGCGCCAACAGGCAGGGGTGCCGCTGGCCCAGCGCCTCAAGCCGCTCGTGGAACGCTATCGGCAATACCCGGCTTCGCGGGAAGATGCGGACAAGGCCTTTTTCGATTCCCTTTCCGGGGACGACTGATGTTCATCGATGCATCGGCCGCGATCGCGATCCTGAGCGGCGAGGAGGATGGCGAAGCTCTGGCAAATCGCCTCGAGCAGGCAGAGACACGTCTCGTCTCGCCCCTCTCGCTTTATGAAACGATCGCTGGCCTTGCCAGAAAGCGCCGGTGCCCGGTCGAAGAGGCGCATGAACTCGTCAATCTCTTCGTCGCCGAAATTGATGCGCAATTGGTCGAAATCACAGCGGAGATCGGGGAAGCCGCGCTCGCAGCCTTTCGCCGTTTCGGCAAGGGAAGGCACAAGGCAGACCTCAATATGGGCGATTGTTTCGCCTATGCCTGTGCGCAGGTTCATGGCATGCCGCTGCTCTATAAGGGCAATGACTTTGTCCATACAGATATCGCACGCGGTTAAGTGCGGCTGTGAGTCATGCGAAACCCCCTAGCCAAGCGCTCTTTCATGCTCTATAGACCCCACCAATCCTGACAGAGACACGTCTCTGGGCCGCTTTTGGCGGCGCAACGATATTGAATTCGGAGTACCGACCATGGCAGTGCCAAAACGCAAAACTTCGCCGATGAAGCGCGGTTTCCGCCGCTCGGCCGACGCAATTGCCAACCCCACCTATGTCGAAGACAAGGACTCGGGTGAGCTGCGCCGTCCGCATCACGTTGATCTGAAGACCGGCATGTACCGCGGTCGCCAGATTCTGGCTGTGAAGAAGTAAGCCAAAAGACGGCTTGGCGCTGATGCGCTAAAACCTGTATTGAACGGCCGGTTCCAGAAATGGACCGGCCGTTTTGTTTTTCCGCCGCCAACAAGAAGCGGCCCACTTCTCGGGAGAAGCCATATGAGCATCCGCGTCGAATCGGACACCATGGGTACGATCGAAGTCCCCAGTGACAAGTACTATGGCGCCCAGACGGCCCGGAGCCTCCAGAACTTCGATATCGGTGGCGAAAAGATGCCGACCGAGATCGTCCGCGCTTTCGGCATTCTCAAAAAGGCTGCTGCCCAGGCCAATACAAAGCTCGGCCTGATGGACGAGAAGACCCGCGACCTGATCGTCGCCGCAGCAGACGAAGTGATCGAAGGCAAGCTGGCCGACCACTTCCCGCTCGTTGTCTGGCAGACCGGTTCGGGCACCCAGTCCAACATGAACGTCAATGAAGTGATCTCCAACCGCGCCATCGAAATGGCCGGCGGTGAAATGGGCTCCAAGAAGCCGGTTCACCCGAATGATCACGTCAATATGAGCCAGTCGTCCAACGACACCTATCCGACCGCCATGCACATCGCGGCCGTCGAAGCTGTCGAAGGCTATCTCTATGAACGCGTTGAGCTGCTGCGCAACACGCTGGCCGCCAAGTCCGAAGAGTTCATGGATGTCGTCAAGATCGGCCGCACCCACCTTCAGGACGCGACCCCGCTGACCCTGGGCCAGGAAATCTCCGGCTGGGTGGCCCAGATCGACTATGCGCTCGACGCCATCAAGAAGACCATGCCGCAATTGAAGGAACTGGCGCTGGGCGGCACCGCCGTCGGCACCGGTCTCAACGCGCATCCCGAATATGCCGTCACCGTTGCGGCCGAAATCGCAGCCCTCACCGGTCGCGACTTCACCTCTGGCCCGAACAAGTTCGCGCTGCTCGCCGGCCACGACGCGTTCGTGGGCACTTCGGGTGCGCTCAAGCAGCTCGCCGTCGCCTTCATGAAGATCGCCAATGACGTGCGCTGGCTCGCTTCCGGCCCGCGTTCGGGTCTGGGGGAAATTACCATTCCGGAAAATGAGCCAGGCTCCTCGATCATGCCGGGCAAGGTCAACCCGACCCAGTCCGAAGCCATGACCATGGTTGTCGCTCAGGTGATGGGCAATGACGCGGCCATCGGCTTTGCCGCTTCGCAGGGCAACTTCGAGCTCAACGTTTTCAAGCCCGTCATCGCCTACAACTTCCTGCAGTCGGTGCGCCTGCTCGCAGATGCTGCCAAGTCGTTCAACGACAACTGCGCCGTCGGCATCGAGCCCGATCGCAAGCGCATCAAGCAGCTCGTCGACCAGTCGCTCATGCTGGTGACCGCGCTCAACCGCAAGATTGGCTATGACAACGCCGCCAAGATTGCCAAGACCGCGCACAAGAGCGGCTCGACCCTGCGCGAAACCGCGATCGAACTAGGTCTGCTCACCGGCGAAGAATTCGACGCCGAAGTGCGCCCCGAACAGATGGTTGGCCCGCTCAAGCTCAAGGGCTAAGCCCTCCAACTTTGCACCCGGCCCGGCAGCGGGCCTGGGTGCCAGCCGATAAAAATGCCGCCTCTCGGGGCGGCATTTTCGCTTTTGAACTGGGCGGCTCAGCCCCGCAGCGGCTTGAGCGCATTGGCCCATTTGGCCAGCTCGGTAAGCTGCAGCGTCATGCCTTCCACCATAGGGGCATTGGCATTGATGGCGCCATCTTCGCCGATGAACTGAGCGACCATCGGCATCGGCACGGTCTGGGGCAGGGCGTGCACATTCATATTGCTGAGCAAGAGGCGCAGTTCCTGCGTCGCGCGCAGGCCACCAGAAATGCCGCCATAGCTCACCACACCAGCTGCCTTATAGGCCCATTCCTTCATCACCACCTGGATGGCGTTGATCAGCCCGGCCGGCGGGAAGAAATTGTATTCCGGCGTCACGAAAATATAGGCATCCGCGTCGTCCACGATGCGTGCCCAGGTCTTGGTGTGCTCGTGCTGATAGTTCTGCAGGCGTGGATGGCTGGCTTCGTCCAGCAGCGGCAGGCCGATCTCGGCCAGGTCCACCATTTCGACGTCAAACTGGCCATTTGCCTTGGCCTGTTCAGCGACCCAGCTGGCAACCTTGGGGCCGACGCGACCCGGGCGGGTCGAGCCGATGATGATCTTGAGTTTCAAAGACACGGGGGAATTCGTTCCAATAGAATAGTCATGAAGGCGCGCCACGCGGGCGTGCCGGCGGCGTTGGCATGCTCTTGTCGGCAAATCCTGTCCTGCACAAGGGCGCCAAAGGTCCCAGTGCGGTTCCTGCGCAAGCGGTGCTTTCCACTCACAATTGAGGAAATCGCGCTCTTTGGCCTTTGCCCTGCCACAGGTCGGACTATGGTCGCGCCAGCCAAAAGGGGAATCCGTCATGTCCGAACTCGACACCCGCATTGCCGCCCAGATCGCCAGGGAAGTGGCCGCCCGCCCCGAACAGGTGCGCGCAGCCGTCGAACTGCTTGATGGTGGCGCGACGGTCCCTTTCATCGCCCGCTACCGCAAGGAAGTGACCGGCGGGCTGGATGATACCCAGCTTCGCCTGCTGGCTGATCGCCTGACCTATCTGCGCGAGCTCGAAGCGCGCCGTGCCGCCATCGTCAAATCCATTGACGAGCAGGGCAAGCTCACCCCGGACCTTACCGCCTCGATCATGGGCGCCGCCACCAAGGCCGAGCTCGAGGATCTCTATCTCCCCTTCAAGCCCAAGCGCCGCACCAAGGCCGAGATCGCGCGCGAAAAGGGCCTTGGTCCGCTGGCGCAGGCAATCCTCGACAACCACAATGCCGACCCGGCGCTTCTGGCCGAGGCCTATATCACCGAGGCTGTGCCCACGACCAAGGATGCGCTGGATGGCGCACGGGACATCGTCATCGAAGGCCTCGCGGAAAATGCCGCCCTTCTGGGCCAGCTGCGTGCGCATATGCGCGACAAGGCCATGCTTGTCTCCAAGGTGGCCAAGGGCAAGGAAGAAGCAGGCGCCAAATTCGCCGACTATTTCGATCACGCCGAGCGCTGGAACAAGGTCGCTGGCCACCGTGCGCTGGCCATGATGCGCGGCCGTGACGAAGAATTCCTGAGCCTCGATATCGAGGTCGATGCCGATAGCGTTGACCCGGTCAAACCCGTCGAGCGCCTCGTCATCAATGCGCTGACCGCACAGGGCAATGGCGCCGGCGACAAGTGGCTGCGCGATGTCGCCTCCTGGGCCTGGCGCACGAAGCTCAAGGTCACGCTCTCCATCGACCTCATGGTCGAGCTGCGCGAACGTGCGGAAGAAGAGGCGATCAATGTCTTCGCCCGCAATCTCAAGGATCTCCTCCTCGCGGCACCGGCTGGCGCCAAGACCACGATGGGTATCGA
>JAAZLP010000309.1 GCA_012799265.1 Phyllobacteriaceae bacterium
CGGCAACAGATCATTGCGCCGACTTGCCGAGGCCCCAATGGCGGTCAGCTTCTTGTGCGTGGTTCGCCGGGTCTTGGAACGCTGCTGCAGGGCAGGGGCTATACCATCGTGCCGCTCAATGCGGCTGCCCTTGCTGGATGAGGCTTTTCTCATTTTTGATCTTCCTTGTTGGCGCTACGCCACCAACAGGGGAAGATGCCAATCGAAACAGGGTCATCACGCATGCCACATTGGGTTCCATGAGAACCCAATGCTGCCCAGCGCGACTGACTCTGCCCTCCTTGGCTTCAGCTCGCTCGTACAACTTCCGCCCGCAGGCAGTCGTTACAGCAGAGGCTGAGCCAAATCATTTATTCGTGCAAGGCCTAAAAGACGACTGGTCTAAATGCTGTACCAGGGCCTTGGGGAAGGGATTGTTCCCTGATATTCCCTGTTCGGATCGTTAGAAATTCCCGTGACCGCAGAGAAATAATTCATGAACTCAGTGAGTTACTCGGTATTCGGAAGCGCTGCGTGCGAGACCGATAGTCAGCTTCCCTGATAAAATCCCTGTTTTCAGGGAAGCTAAAATGTGAGACGGGTTCGCACCAGACTGCGTCCACAGCCATTTCCAGCTATGATGGCCGTCTCGCGGTTTTACGCCTCGATCCCATCGGGATGAGATTCGCGCGGCCTTTCTCGTTCCGCCAGCTTCCGGCGATGTAGGACCGAGCAACCCGATTCCCACTGGATATGTCCGCGTTGTGGACGGGACTGGCGGTCGTGTGGGTGCTGCGCGAGGGCTACATTATGGTTCCGCACGACGTGTGACCGCAGGAACGCGCTATGAAGTCTACGCCTTGTCCACCGCTGTCTGATGCAGAATGGCCCGAGGAGATTGCCGATCTTCGATTCGGCTTCGCAGGGGCGCTCAATGTCTATCGCACCATGGCGCATCATCCGGCGCTGCTGCTGGCTTGGGCACCGCTGCGCCAGCATGTGGTCAAGGACACGTCGCTCGGGCTGGAGCGCTCGGAGGTCGTGATCCTGCGCACCGGTGTGCGGCTGGGGTCAGACTATGAGTGGGCGCATCATGTGAGCCGGGCGCGGGCGCTGGGCTTTTCGGATGAGCGGATCGCGGCGCTGCGTGGCCAGCCTGAGGGAGAGGACGGCTTGATCGTGCGCGCAGTGGATGCGCTGATCGACGAGAAGCGCCTTTCCGAGGCACTCAAGCAGGAACTTGAACCGGTGATCGGCGTGCACGGGATCATCGACCTCATTGCGACTGTCGGGTTCTACTCCGTACTCGGCTATCTGCTGATGACCTATGAGACGCCGATCGACGACAATATCGCTGCGGAAATGGCCGCCCGGCCGCTTTAGTGCGGCAGCGTTTCCGCGATTTTTGACGCCACTTCGAGGACGTGGGGCGCCAGCGTCTCGAGCGCCTTGGGCGTGCTCATGGCCGAGCGGATCCAGATGACCGAGACCGTGCCGACGATGCCGGTAGGCGTCTGGACCGGCACGGCGAGGGACGAGGTTTGCGGGCGGAATTCGCCTGCATCGCGCAGGGCAATGCCGCGCGAGCGGGTATCGGCCAGCATGCGATCCAGCCAGGCCGGTTCGAGGAAGGGATAATCCGCCGGATCGCCAAGGCGGCGCAGGTGGTCGAGGATGGCGCGGCGCTCAATCTCCGGACAGAAGGCAAGATAGGCGCGGCCCGCCGAGGTGCGCAGCACCGGCATGCGATAGCCGATCATGGCGCGGTCAATGGAGAGCGGCGAGCGGCCGTGGGTCGTTTCCTGAATGACCATGGCGGCATTGTCATAGACGCTGAGATCTAGCGGCCAGACCAGACGCGAGCTGAATTCGGCAAAGAGCGGGCCGGCCGCCTGGCAAAGCTCGGACTGCAGCGCATAGCCATCGCCGAGAGAAGCGGCGAGGCGGGTGACACGCACGAGATTGGAGCTGGAGGAAAAGGCTACGTAGCCGGCTTCTTCGAGCGTTTCGAGCAGGCGGTAGACTGTGGGGCGGGGGATGTCGAGCGCCTTGGCGATTTCGCCGGGGCGGCATTCGCCAGATGCGTTGATATGGCGCAAAATGGCAAGTCCGCGCGTGAGGGCACGCACGGACTCCGCTTTTCGGGAGCTCTTCTCAGCCTCGGTCATGGCCTGTTCTGTCATGGCCGAAGGCAGAGTTAAAGGCTCATTTCTCGGCAACAACTGGATTTGAAAGCGTGCCGATGCCCGAGATTTCGACTTCGCAGACGTCGCCATCGCGCATCCAGAGCGGCGGATTGCGGCGGGCGCCAACGCCACCCGGGGTACCGGTGACGATGACGTCGCCCGGCAGCAGCGGCAGGATGGTCGAGGAATAGGCGATCAGGCGCTGGATCGAGGTGATCAGCAGCGAGAGGTCCGTGTCCTGAACGACCTGACCGTTGAGGCGGGTCTGCAGGTGCAGCTTGGAGGGATCCGGGATTTCGTCGGTGGTGACCATCCAGGGGCCGAAAGCGCCGGTGCCAGCAAAGGTCTTGCCCGGCATGAACTGGTGGGTGTGCTTCTGCCAGTCGCGGACCGAACCGTCATTGTAGCAGGCGTAGCCGGCGACATAGTCGAGCGCGTTTTCTTCCGAAATACGGCGGCCTTCCTTGCCGATGATGACGGCGAGTTCGCCTTCATAATCGAACTGGTCGGATTCGAGCGGCTTGATCAGGGCTTCGCCGTGGCCGATCTGGCTGCCGGCATAGCGGGCAAAGAGCACCGGCTGGACGGATTCTTCGCGACCGGTTTCCTGGATATGGGCGTGGTAGTTGAGGCCGACGCAGATGATCTTGTCCGGGTTCGGGATGACCGGGGCCAGGGTCACGGCGTCGAGGCCGAAATCAGCAGCTTCGGCAGCGAAAGCGCCAGCGCGGGCAAGGCCGTCGGCGGCCAGGAAGTCGCGCAGGGTCGGTTCGCTGACGCGCTTGCCCAGATCGATGATGCCGGCATCGGTGACGATGCCGTAGCTCGCCTTACCGTCGCGGATGAAGGAGGTCAGTTTCATGGAGGTCTACCTTAATTCTGCAGGGAGATCGGTTGGGAAGGAATGAGGGCGACGAGCGCGTCCAGCTCTTCAGCAGTGTCAGCAGCGCCCAAGGTATAGCGGTCCGGCCGCAGAACGGCAGCCTTGGCGCCGATGCGAGCGAGATGTTTTGCGGCGTCCGGGGCGCTTTCCTCGGTGAGAAGAACGGCGCTTGCCGGGATGGTGACGCCATCGGCAATCGCCTTTTCTGCGACGACGACGAAGCGGTGCGCGTGCTCGCGATCGCTGAGGCGACCGTCAGCAAGCGTCGGCTGACCAAAGAGACGGCCTGCCTTTTCGCCCTTGCCCAGGCCTTCGCCAAGCGGGGGCGCAATGGATTCCATGCGCGCGGTGCCGTTGCCGGTCGGTAGGGCTGCGCGCAGCGCAGCTTCGGTGCCGACGGTGTTGATCAGGCCGCCGAGACGCACTGCGGTGGTGATATATTCACGCGCATTGGGCTTGCGTTCGCTCTCATAGCTGTCGAGCAGGGCTTCGGCGGCCTCGCCGGTGACCTTGCCCTGGCAGACCAGCGCGAGCTTCCAATAGAGATTGGCGACGTCGCGGATACCGGCGCACATGCCCTGACCCATGAAGGGCGGGGTCTGGTGGCAGGAGTCGCCGGCCAGAAGCAGACGGCCCTTGCGCCATTCATTGGCGACAAGCGAGTGGAAGACATAGACCGCCGCACGTTCGAGCGTTGCCTCCTCGGGCTTGAGCCAATCGGAGAGCAGTTCCCAGACGCGTTCGGGTTTGACGATCTCGACCGCGTCTTCTTCGGGGCGCACGGTGAGCTCCCAGCGGCGGCGCAGGCCTGGGCCGCGAACATAGGTGGAGGGACGCTCCGGCACGCAGTACTGGATCGAATGATCGCCCAGTTCCGGCTTTTCCTGGTTGAGGATGACGTCCACGACCAGCCAGCGCTCATGGAATTTATAGTCTTCCATGCCGGTTTCGATGTAGCGACGGACCGTCGAGCGGGCGCCGTCGCAGCCAACGACATACTTGGCCTGGACGCGCTCGACCTTGCCGCAGCTCATATCTTCAAAGCGCAGTTCGACATGGTCGCCGCGGTCATCGATATGGAAGGCTTCGCAGCGATTGCGCACTTCGACAGTAGACCGCTGGGCGAGATCCTGACGCAGGATCTTTTCGAGATCGGGCTGGTGGAAACGGAAGTTCGAACGCCAGCCATGCGGGCCGATTTCCTGGGGGCGCGGCCAATCGAGCAGAAGATTGCCCGCGCCATCGACAAAGCGCATGCCCGGATGGGCGGCGGTCAGCGGCTCGATCTTCTCGGCAATGCCGATCCACTGGAAAACGCGCATTACCTCGGCGTCGAAGTGCACGGCGCGGGGCAGGTGATATGCAGCGGCTTCGCGTTCCAGAACCAGAACGCTGAGGCCGCACTGGCCAAGCAAATGGGCGAGCGAAGCACCCACCGGCCCATAGCCGATGATCACGACGTCATAATTTTTCATGGTCATTTTTCTCGTTAGGTTCCGCGCTTGGCGAGCTCGCCGAACAGCCAGGGGCAGTCGGCGACCGGGGGGGCACGCACGCCGCGGGCGGCGGCGTCGAGACGCATTTCGCGCAGGCGTTTACGGCCGCCTTCCTCGGTCAGATAGAGCCGCTCATGGCCCCAGAAGCTCGGACCGTCATGGGTTTCATGCGGCTCCCAGGTTTCAGGGTCGATGAGGCGCCCGCCCCAGCCGTTTTCGACAAAGAAGCCGGACGGGGTATTGGCGTAGAAGGAGGTCATGTAGTCGTTGGTGTGACGGCCCAGTGTATAGGCGATGCCGTCTTCTTCGAGCTGGGCCAGATCATAGCCCTGACCGATGTCGTCGAGGTTCTGATATTCCACCATGAAGTGGTGGAAGCCCGCATTGCCCGAGCCCACCATAGCAAAGGAATGGTGGCGGTCATTGAGGTGGAAGAAGTAGAGCCCATAGGGCTTGAGTCCATAATCGGAGACGCGGAATTCGAGCACGTCGCGATAGAAGGGCATCATGATGTCGATGTCCTTCACATGCAGCACGGCATGGCCCATGCCGAGCGGGCCGGTCTTGAAGCCGTCGATGGGGCGGCCCGGCTTGAAGGGGTCGCTGGCGAGCATGGGCGAATAGACCAGCTCAACGCGGTTTCCCATGGGGTCGAGGAACCAGATCATGTCGGTGACGAAGCGGCGATCGGCCAGCATGCCGGCGCCCGAATGGGGCTCGTAGCCAGCCGCTTCGAGCTTGGCGGCAAAATATTGCAGGTCTTCGCGCGTATCGACTTCAAAGCCGAGGAAGGCCAGCGTGTCGCCCGGTTCATTGGACACCAGCAGACGCTGCATCCGGTCGTCCATGCGGAAGGCAAGCGCAGTCGATCCGCGATCGATCTTCTGCATCCCCAATATACGTCCGGCAAAATCCGACCAGTCTTCTAGCTTGTCAGAGCGTATGCCGAGATATGCCAAAGCGTTGATGGCCATTGACGTCTCCCTCGCTGAATTTCGTCAACATTAGGGGAGGGTCTCAAACGCTCCGACTGTGCGTCTGATTTTGTCCGCATAGCGGACGCGTTTCCGTACTCAACTTGGTTCTGGCGCTCCTTGTGGTCTTGAAGCCTTGGCGCAGGAAACAAGGAGATTTGGCCATGTTCGGACGGGAAAAGCACATCATGGTGCCGGACGCTTCAGTGGAGGCGCTGTTTGACGCGCGCCGCAATGCGCCAAAGCCTGATTATGCAACGCTGAGCGTTGAGATGGCGCGCACCACTTTTGCAGCGGCGCAGGCTGCAACCGTGCTCGAGAAGCCCGAGATGGCGGAAATCATCGAGGTTGAAGACAGCTGGAATGGCGAGCCGCTGCGTCTGCGGGTCTATCGCCCGAGCCTCAACGCCGAGCTGCAGGCCGCGCTAATCTATTTCCATGGCGGCGGGTGGGTGCTGGGATCGCTCGAGTCGCATGATCACATCTGCCGGACGCTGGCGGCCACGGCTGACGTCGTGGTGATCGCGGTCGATTATCCGCTCGCCCCGGAGAGCCGATATCCCTGCGCGGTGCTCTATGGGCTCAACGCCATCAACTGGGTTTTCGCCAATGTCGATGCTCTTGGCCTGGACCGGCAGCGCATTGCCGTAGGAGGCGATAGTGCCGGGGGCAACCTTGCGGCCGTGATGGCGCTCCATGCGCGCAATGGCGATCTGCCCAGGCTGGCCGCGCAGGTTCTGCTCTATCCCGTGCTTGATCTCACCATGTCAGGGGCGTCGTATGACGATCCGCATCCTGATCTCAGCATTACCGGCGCGGCGATGGACTGGTATATCGGCCATTATCTGCCTGATCGGAGGCTGGCCGAGAACTGGCAGGCCTCGCCCTATTTCGTGGAAAGCGTGGTGGGTTTGTGCCCCAGTTTCATCCTCACGGCCGGATGCGATGTGGTGGCGTGGGACGGCATGGCCTATGCTGATCGCCTGGGTGAAGCTGGGGTCCCGGTGGTGGAAAAGCGCTATCCGGGGCAGATCCATGCCTTCCTCGCGCTGCCTCATCTGCTGCCCGAAGCCGATCACGCATTTTGTGATGTCGCTAACTATTTGAAAGCGCAGCTTTCCATCGGCGCGGTCGAAAATGTCGCGGCGGAAACGCTCTGAAAATCGGCAAATTGGGCCAGCTGAAACGCGTGTCCGCAGTGCGGACGGATTTGCCGGGCGGCTGGCGGAACCGGTCCTGGTTGTGGCCGGTTGGCGCGCACTTCAAGGAGGAGGGGGGCAGGTACCCCCACCCATATCGACCATAGCATGACGGAGGTAGCCAGGCATGACCACCATGTCCACTGAGGAATATCGCGCTGGTTTGCGCAGTGCGCTCGGACAGGCTGAACCGCCGATCCTGCTCATGTGCTATGTGCAGATGACGGGTGATACGGAATATGTCGAGACGTTCCGGCCCTATATCAAAAGGGTCCGTGCCTACGCCGACAACATTCCGCAGGACATGATCGATGACCTGCATGCCCGCATGGAGCGCCTGCTCTGCGACACCCCCGATCTCAAGACCGTTGACCTAGCCCCTGCCGATCTCAAGCGCATGATCGACATCTGCGTTGGCGAAGAAGTGCCGGAGGCCTATGTGCCGCTGCTGCTCGCCGACCTCGGCCTCGATACCAAGGACATTGCGCGCCTGACCAAGGACGTGGACGTGTCCGACCGCTTCCCGAAGAATTTCCGCATGACCATCGTTGGCGCGGGCTTTGGCGGCATCTGCGCCGGCATCTATTGCAAGCGCGCCGGCATCGACTTCGAAATCCTCGAAAAGAACGAAGGCCCGGGCGGCACCTGGTACGAAAACACCTATCCGAACTGTGGTGTGGACGCGCCGAACCACCTCTATTCCTATTCGTTCCACCTCAAGCACGACTGGAGCCGATACTTTGTGCGCCAGCCGGAAATCCAAGCTTATATCGCCGAGACGTCTAAGGCGTTCGGGCTGGAAGAGCACATCCGTTACGGCCAGCGCGCAACAGCTGCCCGGTATGACGAAGAAGCCAAACACTGGGTCGTGGAAGTCGCCGACAAGTCGGGCGAAACGCGCCAGATCATCAGCGACGGCGTGATCCTCTCCTGCGGTCAGCTCAATTCCCCGAGCATCCCGAACATTCCGGGACTCGACACCTTCAAGGGCCAGTATTGCCACACCGCCGAGTGGGATCACTCGATGGACATCAAGGGCAAACGGGTGGCGCTGATCGGCGTTGGCGCGAGCGCCGTGCAGGTTGGCCCGGGCATTGCCGGCGATGTGGGCGAGCTCTTCGTCTATCAGCGTTCGGCCCAGTGGGTGAACCAGCGCGCCAATTACACGCGCGAAATCACCGAGGGGAAGATCTGGGCGCTGGGGAACATCCCCAACTATGCCCGCTGGTATCGCTTCCAGCTGCTCTGGGCCTTCAGCGACGGTCTCTTCCCGGCGCTGCAGAAGGATCCGAACTGGGACGGCAAGGGTCTCTCGATCAACCCGATCAACCACGAGCTGCGCGAGCAGATCCTGGGCTATATCGCCTCGCAGCTGGAAGGTCGTCCCGACCTCCTGGCCAAGTGCACCCCGGATTACCCGCCCTATAGCCGTCGTCCGCTGTTCGACAATGGCTGGTTCGACATGCTCAAGATGGAGCATGTGCATCTGTGCTCGACCGGTGTGACGCGCATCGAAGGCAACACCATCTATGGTGAAGACGGCAGCGCCAATGAAGTGGATGTCATCGTCTTCGCGACCGGCTTCCACGCCGCCAAGATGCTGCCCTTCATCGATGTCTACGGCAAGAACGGCCACACCATCCGCCGCGACTGGGGCGATGATGATCCGAAGGCCTATCTCGGCATCACCGTGCCGAACTACCCGAACATGTTCCTGGTCTATGGCCCGAAC
>JAAZLP010000310.1 GCA_012799265.1 Phyllobacteriaceae bacterium
CCGCGCCTCGGTGGGGTTCTTGAGAACCGCAAGGCCCTGATCGACGCCGATCTGGCCGCAGCCGATGCCGACCGTCAGAAGACCGACGCAGCTATCGCCTCCTACGAGGCGGCTCTGGCCAGCGCCAAGTCCAATGCCCAGGAAATCGCTTCGCAGACCCGCGCAGCCATCCAGGCGGACCTCGCTGCCAAGCGCACCGCTGCAGAAGCCGATCTTTCCGCCAAGGTGAGCGCTGCTGAAGCCCGCATCGCCCAGACCAAGGCAGAAGCTCTCACCCATGTCGACGACATCGCAGCTGAAACGGCCCAGGCCGTTGTCGGTCAGATCGTCGGCGACGTCTCGCCCGAAAGCGTCCGCGCTGCCGTGGCCAAGGTTAAGGGGTAAGGCTCATGCCAGAATGGTTGGATAACAGCTTCTTCGCCCTCCTCGCGCTGATCATCTTCATCGGTGGCGCGCTCTATTTCGGCATCCACAAGATCATCGCCAAGATGCTCGACGGGAAGATCGCCGAGATCGAAAACGACATCGCCGAAGCCAAGCGCCTGCGCAAGGAAGCCGCTGACCTGCTCGTTGAATACGAACAGAAGCGCGCTGCCGCCGAGAAGGAAGCCGAAGGCATCGTTACTGCTGCCAAGCAGGAAGCCGAGCGCCTGACCGCTGAAGCCCAGGCTTCGCTGAGCGAACTCGTCGCCCGCCGCACCAAGGCCGTGGAAGACAAGATCGCCCAGGCTGAAGCACAGGCTGTCGCCGAAGTGCGCGCCCGCTCCGCAGACATCGCCATCGAAGCCGCCCGTGCCGTGCTTTCCGATGAGATGAACAAGCAGGGCAACAAGATCGTCGACGCCGCGATCGCCGATGTGGCGAGCCGGTTGAACTGATCCCGGACTTTCCGGTCTGGATAAAATCAAGGCGGGCAGCGATGCCCGCCTTTTTTGTCTGTGTTGGTAATGGTGGAGGCGCCCCCACCCGGCCTCCCCCTGAAGAAGGGGGAGGAGCGGTTTGGTGGCGCTCGACGGCTGGAGGCAATCCCGCAGGGGGAAGTGAAGAGCCCTCGGGTCAAGCTCGAGGGTGACGGTCGGTGGGTGGTAACGGTCGGTGGGTGGTGATGGAGCTTTGGTGGATCTGATGGAGCTCTGATGGAGCCGACGGAGCTGAGACGTTGGACTGCGACCTGCTGATGCCGCCAGCACCGCCGTAGCAGGGACAACGCGCATCGCGTGATTGACCTCGCCCGGAATCTCCAGCATGGTGATTTTGACTGCGGGAGAGACTGGTCCAGCGCCAGCGCCGAAGGAGCAACCGCCCCGGAAACTCTCAGGCAACCGGACCGTAGTCAGAACAACACTCTGGAAAGCAGGTCGCTCGCGACCTCTCCGAAGGAGCAACCGGCGCTCAGCCGGGAAATCTCTCAGGGCAAGGACAGAGGGGGCACGTATTTCTGCCGAAAGGCAGAGCTTTGACGTGTCGCCCGAACCCCGAGAGTGCTTATGGCCGAAGCCAGCGCCGAAAACCTCCTTACCGTTCCGCTCAATGAGCAACATATTGCCGCCGGTGGCCGCATGGTGCCGTTTGGTGGCTATTCCCTGCCCGTCCAATATCCGACCGGGATCATGGCCGAGCACAAATGGACCCGCGAACAGGCCGGGCTGTTTGATGTCAGCCATATGGGGCCGAGCTTTCTGCAGATCGCCAACCCCACCGGCGATCATGATGTCGATCACGCGGCCATTTCGGCGCTGATCGAGCCGCTGATCTGTGGCGACATCCTCAATCTCAAGCGCGGCCAGGTACGCTACACGATGCTGCTCAACGACGAGGGCGGCATTCTCGACGACCTGATGATCGCCCGCTGCCCGATCTATCCGGGCGCGCTCTATGTCGTGGTCAATGCCGGGACCAAGGAAGCGGATTTTGCCCGCATCGCGGCGGCAGTGGGCGACAAGGCCGTGCTGACGCGCAAGGATGACGGCGCTCTGCTGGCCCTGCAGGGACCGGAAGCGGTGGGCGTACTTTCCGCGCTGGTGCCTGAGATCGTTGAACTGGGCTTCATGACCTACAACGCCTTCAGATGGGGCGACATCGAGCTCGTCATCGCCCGGGCCGGCTATACAGGCGAAGACGGTTTTGAAATCCTCGTTGCTGCCGAACACGCAAAGACGCTCTGGGATGCGCTGCTTGCCGATCCGCGGGTGAAACCGATTGGATTGGGAGCGCGCGACTCGCTGCGCCTTGAGGCGGGCCTGCCGCTTTATGGGCACGACCTCGACGAAACCATCTCACCCATTGAAGCCGATCTCGGCTTTGCCGTTTCAAAGCGCCGCCGCGAGGCAGCCGATTTCCCCGGCGCCAAGCGTATTCTCGCCGAGCGCGAGAACGGCCCCGGCCGCAAGCGGGTCGGGCTCATCGTTGAAGGCGCCCCGGCGCGCGAAGGCGCCGAAATTCTCGACCATAATGGCAAAGCCATTGGCGTTGTGACCAGTGGCGGCTTTGCGCCCTCGCTGGGCAAGGCCATCGCCCTCGGTTTTGTCCCACCCGCTTTCACCGAAGTGGGCACCAAGCTCCAGGTTTCCGTCCGTGGCCGCCAGCAGGCAGCCGAGGTCGTCGAGACCCCATTCGTTCCCCACCGCTATTTCCGCAAGTCAGCCTGAGGCCCTCGCCATGACCACCAAGTTCACTCCCGATCACGAATATATCGTCGTTGACGGCGCCAACGGCACTGTCGGCATTTCCAACTATGCGCAGGAACAGCTGGGCGACATCGTCTTTGTCGAGCTGCCGGCTGTCGGCAAGGTGCTGAAGAAGGGCGACGAAGCCGCCGTCGTGGAATCGGTGAAGGCCGCATCGGAAATCTATGCGCCGGTTTCCGGCACCGTGACCGAAGTCAATGAAGCGCTGAACGGCGAGCCGGGCCTGATCAATTCCGATCCGGAAGCGGGCGGCTGGATCTTCAAGATCGCAATCACCGATGCGGGCGAGCTCGATGGCCTGCTCGACGACGCCGGTTATGCCGACCTGACCAAATAAGCGGACATCATGCGCTACCTACCCCACTCCCAACACGAGCGCGACGAGATGCTCGGCGTCATCGGCGCCAGCGATATCGACGCGCTGTTCAGCGCCGTCCCCAAGAGCGCGCTCAAGAGCTTTACGCTCGACCTGCCGGCGCATAGCCCGGAATTTCTGGTTGAGGCGCATCTGCGCGCGCTGGCCAACAAGAATCATGCGGCCGGTGACGGCCCGTTCTTCGTCGGTGCCGGTGCCTATCGCCACCATGTCCCGGCGACCGTCGATCACCTGATCCAGCGTTCGGAATGGCTGACGGCCTATACGCCCTATCAGCCGGAAATCTCGCAGGGCACCCTGCAGATGCTGTTCGAATTCCAGACCCAGGTCGCCAAGATCACGGGCATGGATGTGGCCAATGCCAGCCTCTATGACGGCTCGACCGGCACTGCCGAGGCCGTGCTGATGGCGCGCCGCCTCACCCGCAAGAACAAGGTCGTGCTTTCGGGCGGTCTCCACCCGCATTACCGCGACGTGGTGAAGGCCTATCTCAAGGACGATCCGGATCTGGTGTGCCTTTCCCCCTCCCCCGAGGGCCAGGGCGACGTTCTGGAGCATATCGACGGCAATACCGCTGCCATCGTCATCCAGACGCCGGACTTTTATGGTCACCTGCGCGATCTCAAGAACGCGGCCGAGGCTGCACACGCACAGGGCGCGCTGCTGATCGTGGTTATCACCGAGGTTGTGTCGCTGGGCGTCTTGGAAGCGCCGGGGGCACTGGGCGCGGATATCGTCGTCTGCGAAGGCCAGTCGATTGGCAATGCGCTCAACTTCGGTGGGCCCTATCTGGGGCTCATGGCGACGCGCAAGGAATTCATCCGCCAGATGCCGGGTCGCCTCTGCGGCGAGACGGTCGATGCGGATGGCAATCGTGGCTTTGTGCTGACGCTCTCGACCCGCGAGCAGCATATCCGCCGCGAAAAGGCGACGAGCAATATCTGCACCAATTCGGGGCTCTGTGCCCTCGCCTTCTCGATCCACATGTCGCTGCTCGGCGAAGCTGGCTTTGTGCGGCTGGCGCGGCTCAACCACGCCAATGCGATTCTGCTGGCTGATGCGCTGGCCGCGGTGCCGGGCGTCGAGGTGCTCAACAAGACCTTCTTCAACGAGATGACCATCCGCGTCACCCAGCCGGCGGCCTCTGTGGTTGAGCGGTTGGCGCAGCGCGGCATTCTCGCGGGCGTGCCGGCGAGCCGGTTGCTGCCGGGCGAAGAAGGCGTTGAGAACCTCATCATCCTCGCGGCGACGGAGCTGACCACCGACGCCGATATTGCGGCGCTGGCCGCGGCCCTGACGGAGGAACTGGCATGAGCATGAATACGCAAGGCCGTCCCACCGGTATCGGCACTGTGGGTACCGGAGCTTCGGGCTCCGCACTGATCCCCGACGAACCGCTGCTGTTTGAAATCGGCGACACAGAGCACTCGGGCGTCGATCTGCCCGAGGTTGAGCTTTCGAGCGATCGTCTTGGGGGCTTTGGCCGCAAGACCAAGCTTGATCTTGCCGGTCTCACCGAGCCGGAGGCGATGCGCCACTATGTGCGCCTCAGCCGGATGAACCACTCGATCGATAGCGGTATGTATCCGCTCGGGTCGTGCACGATGAAGCACAATCCACGCCTCAACGAGAAGATGGCCCGCCTGCCGGGCTTCTCGGACATTCACCCGCTGCAGCCGGTTTCGACTGTGCAGGGGGCGCTCGAGCTGATGAACGAGCTGAGCTACTGGCTGATGACGCTGACCAATACGGCTGCCGTGGCGCTGTCGCCCAAGGCAGGCGCGCATGGCGAGCTTCTGGGCATGATGGCCATCAAGGCCGCGCAGGAAGCCAAGGGCGAGGCGCATCGCACGATAGTGCTGGTTCCCGAAAGCGCGCATGGCACCAATCCGGCGACGGCGGCCTTCATCGGCTATAGCGTGAAGCCGGTTCCGGCAAAGGCTGACGGCACGGTCGATGTGGAAGCGGTGAAGGCGGCGCTGTCGCCTGAGGTCGCCGCGATCATGCTGACCAATCCCAATACCTGCGGGCTTTTCGAGCCACAGGTCATCGAGATTGCCAAGGCCGTGCATGACGCGGGCGCGTTCTTCTACTGCGATGGCGCGAATTTCAACGCCATCATGGGCGTGGTGCGGCCGGGCGATCTCGGCATCGACGCCATGCACATCAACCTCCACAAGACCTTCTCGACGCCACATGGCGGCGGTGGTCCGGGCGCCGGTCCGGTCGTGCTCTCGGCAGCGCTGGCACCCTTCGCGCCAGTGCCCTTCGTCCGCAAGGCAGAGAGCGGCCTTGAGCTCGTGGAACATGTCGAGGAGCAGGCTCTGGGCCGCGTGACGGCTTTCCACGGCCAGATGGGCATGTATGTGCGTGCACTGACCTATATGCTGAGCCACGGCGCTGACGGGCTGGCGCAGGCGGCGCAGGATGCCGTGCTCAACGCCAATTACGTCAAGGCGCGGCTCGAGCACCTCTTCTCGGTGCCGTTCCCGGATTATCCGACCATGCACGAGGCGCTGTTTGATGACAGCTTCCTCAAGGATACCGGCGTCACCACCCTCGATTTCGCCAAGGCGCTGATCGACGAGGGCTTCCATCCCATGACCATGTATTTCCCGCTGGTCGTGCATGGCGCCATGCTGATCGAGCCGACGGAAAGCGAGAGCAAGCAGACGCTCGATCGGTTCTGCGATGTGATGGCGGAACTGGCGACGGACGCGAAGGAAGGCAATAGCGAGCGGTTTACCGCTGCGCCGATGAAGGCACCGCGGCGGCGTCTTGACGAGACGCGGGCGGCGCGCCAGCCGATCCTCAAGTGGGAAAAGCCAGCGGGAACGCTCAAGGCAGCGGAATAGTCTGAAGGGCCCTCCGGGGCCCTTCTTTTTGCCTGTCAGGCAGTTACGTCATTCGACGCATTCTCACTCCGGCCGTGAAGCGCGAGACTGGCGGCATGGAGGAAGAACACAAAAATTACCTGACCCCTGGCAGCAATGGCGGGCCGCCGCTGGACGACGATCCGGGGCATGTGCCGCCATGGGGGCGCAATGGGATCGGCCGCTATTTTGAATGGCGGACGGCCAAGAAGGCGGCGTTCGACGCGCCGTTTGATATTGCCCGGATGCGGGCGCGCCGGGCGGCGATGATCGGGCTGACCTATGAGGAATATGTCGCCGAAATTCTCGAGCGGGGGCGCTATCTCAATGCGGGGGATACGGAGAGGATCGCGGCGATTATTGCCAGGCGGGGGGTGCGGTATTGAGGGCCACCGCCGCGCGTCACCCCCGGGCTTGACCCACTGGTGTCCGGTTTAGATTTGTAGACAAGCTGCATGACATTGATTCTACTGTGTTTTGAACGTTTGGCAGCGTTTTGGACACG
>JAAZLP010000311.1 GCA_012799265.1 Phyllobacteriaceae bacterium
CCGGGCGCCGCGCTTAACGGCGTCGGCGACGAGGCGATCGATCTTGTCGACGGCTTTCTTGGTGATCATCGGGCCGCAATCGGTGGCCGCATCGTAGCCGGCGCCGAGCTTGAGGGCCTGCATGCGCCCTGCGAGTCCGACGACAAAGGCGTCGTGGATGCCGGACTGCACATAGATGCGGTTGGCTGCGGTGCAGGCTTCGCCAGCATTGCGCATCTTGGCGATCATGGCGCCATCAAGGGCGGCATCGAGATCGGCATCGTCGAAGACGATGAAGGGCGCGTTGCCCCCGAGCTCCATGGCGCAGGAAATGACGTGCTTTGCTGCCTCCGCCAGAAGCGTACGGCCGACGCCGGTCGAGCCCGTGAAAGAGAGTTTGCGCACGCGCGGGTCGGCGAGAATGGCTGAGGTCACCGGACCGGGACTGGTCGTGGTGATGACATTGACGACACCCGGGGGGACGCCGGCTTCCTCGTAGATGGCAGCAAGCGCGTAGGCAGTAAGCGGCGTCTCCGAAGCTGGCTTGAGGATGACCGTGCAGCCCGCTGCCAGCGCTGGCGCGATCTTGCGCGTGGCCATGGCCGCCGGGAAATTCCACGGCGTAATCAGGAAACATATGCCGATGGGCTGGTAGTCGACGATGATCCGGTTGGTGCCTGCCGGGGCTGTGCCAAACTCACCGGTGATGCGGACCGCCTCTTCGGCATTCCAGCGGAAGAATTCGGCCGCATAGGCGACTTCACCGCGCGCATCGCGCAGCGCCTTGCCATTCTCCATCGAAATCAGCATGGCGAGCATGTCGGCCCGCTCATTCATCAGCTCGAAGCAGCGCCGCAAGATTTCGGACCGCTTGCGCGGCGCGGTATTGCGCCAGCCTTCGGCAGCGTTGGCAGCCGCTTCGACGGCTGAGGCGGCATCATCAACCGTCGCATCCGGCACAGAGCCGAGGACGGCCTCGGTCGACGGATCGACAACATCGATTGCCTTGCCACCGGTGGCGGCTTGCCACTGACCGTTGATGTAAAGGCCTTGGGTAAAGGCCTCGATGTCGAGAGTGCTGGTCATGCGGCGCAGTCCTGCTGAGCGGCCATGACAAGATCGCCGTCATAGGCGGCCTGGATCAGACTGGTCATGGCTGTAAGATCGAATTGACGTGGGTTGTTCTTGATGAGCCGATCGATGCCCCCCGCCTGCTGCGCCGTCCATTCGATCTTGTCTTGCGCGAGGCCCAGTTCCGCCAGCGTCCGGGGGATCTTGATGGCGGCAAACATGCGGACGATTTCGTCGATGGCGGCCTGGGCGTTTTCGTCAAGGCCCCTGCCCTGCGTCTCAAGACCCAGAGCGGAAGCCACCTTGGCCAGCTCAGGCGTGCAGGCGGGCTTGTTGTAGCTCATCACATAGGGCAGCAGCGTCGCGACGCCGAGACCGTGTGCCGTGTGGGTCAGCGCCCCGATTGGATACTGGATGGCATGTGCGGCGGCGGTGCCCGCGGTGCCAAAGGCGCAACCGGCGGCGGTCGCCGCCATCATCACATCGGCGCGCGCTTCCTCGTTGCTGCCATCGGTGCAGGCGGTGACGAGGCTTCTGCCGAGCAACTGGATCGCCAGTAGCGCGAAATGATCGGTGAATGCGGATTTGCCAACAAACACATGGCGCAGCGCCAATTCGGCATTTGGCTCCCGACGACCCGCCGTATAGGCCTCGATGGCATGTGTCAGCGCGTCGGCCCCCGCGATGGCAGTCAGCCCAGCGGGACAGGAATAGGTCAGTTCGGGGTCGCAGATTGCGGTGGTCGAAATCAGGTACGGGCTCGAAATGCCGACCTTCAGCGTTCTCTCGGGATCGGAGATGACCGCAACCGGCGTTACCTCCGAACCAGTGCCGGCGGTGGTCGGCATAAGGATCAGCGGCAGGACCGGGCCCGGGACCTTGAACTCCCCGTAGTAGTCCTGAAGTGCGCCGCCATGGGCAAGCAGCAGCGCCGAGCACTTGGCAAAGTCGAGGACGGACCCACCGCCGATGCCGATGACCACGTCGGGGGCAAAGCCCCTCGCCTGCTCGATACCCGCGGCCACGCTGTCGCGCGGCACATCGGGCAGGATGCGGTCATAAACGAGAAAATCGACGGAGGCTGCACGCAGGCTGTCCATCATCGACGCGAACTGGGACGTCCCGGCGAAACGCTCGTCGGTATAGACCAACGCACGCTTGCCGGTGCGGGCAGCGACGCTGCCAAGGGCGGCGCGCTGTCCTTTGCCGAACAGGATTTCGCGGGGAACACGAAGGGTGCCAAAGAGCGACATCACGGAAGCTCCCCGCTTTTGCGCGGCGCGTCAAACACAATGAAACAGTGTCCCTCAAGCCTGCTCACGACCGCCTCCCCGCGACCACATGCAAATCCTATAGGATATAGTATTGTCTGATGTCGAGTCTCGTGCTAGCAGTTTTTTGAACGAAGAGCGGCCTTTTAATTTCATGACCACCAGCGACACACACAGCGACAGCGCCTTCCTGGCGCGCCCAGCCAGCCTTGCTGGCGGCGTCTACGAGGCCATCTTCGAGCAGTTGATGTCCCTCAAGATCGCGCCCGGAGCACGCATTACGGTGGATAGCCTGGTGCGCGAAATGAATGTGTCGCAGACGCCCATTCGGGAAGCGCTGGGGCGGCTGGAGGGAGAGGGCCTCGTCACAAGAACCCATCTTGTGGGTTATCGGGCGACGCCACAGATCACCCGCAACGGCTTCGATGAACTCTATGAGCTGAGGCTATCGCTCGAGCCCGAGGCAGCAGCGAAAGCGGCCCGCGCCATGGACGATGAACGCCTGGCCGAATTGCAGGAGCTCGCCGGCGGCATGGCGGGAAATGCCGGTACCGACCAGCAGATGCGCTATTCGGAATTCGCCCGACAGGACGCCGAATTCCACGATCGCATCCTGCAGCTCGCCGGCAACGGGCTGATCCGCGACACGCTGCGGCTGCAGCATGCGCACTTCCACATTTTCCGATTAATGTATCACTGGCGCGTCACCGCCGAGGCATTGGACGAGCACGAGGCGATCATGGCCGCCTTCGAGCAGCGCTCGCCCGATGCGGCCCGCGACGCCATGCGCATCCACATCATCAATTCAAGGGCTCGACTCTTGCCAGCGTTCGAATGATCCGGATCGGCATCTGAACGCCAGGAGAAACAACGAGAAATCTTCAACTTGCATGGGACAAAAGGAGGAATTGTTACATGCCCGGTAAGAAAATTCTGATGCTGACCGGTGAGTTCACCGAAGAATACGAATCTGCGCACGCCGCCGGCGCTGGAATGGGAGGACGACGTGTACTTGCCACGCCCTTTTGGCATAGAGGAAACTCATGGGATGCTGGCGCAGCCAGGCGTCAGGATCAAAGCGTGTAGCGACGGGCGCGACTGGACATCTCTTTTCACGTCCGTGCAGCGAGAGATGCCTTTTGAGGGCACATTCAACGCCTCGCGGGATCACCTGCTGGTCTTGCATCGCGATGGCCCCGTGCAGTTGGAAAGCCGCTATGACCGGAATGGCGCGCGTCGTGTGGTGCCGGCCGGCGCAATTCACCTGATTTCACCCGGCGAAGAGTTCGGCATCCATCTGACCAGCAGTGTTGAGACGGTGCACGTCTATGTCCGTCGCTCGGTGCTCGAGGAAGTAGCCCTCGACACTCCCCGGACGGTGGCCCGGCCCGCACACACATCCCCAGCACCATTGTTGAGAACGATGAGGTCCTGCGCAGCCTGATGAACGTTTCGGCCTCCGCGGTCGAGGACGAAGGACGGGGTACATCCATGTTCGCGGACTATCTCTCCCGGGCAGTCGCATCCCATCTCGTCAACACCTATTCAAACGCGAAACTCAAGAGCGCGACCAGGATATCCGGCGGTACAACCTGTCCGCGCCAATGGCGACAGCGATCGATTATATGGCGTCCAACCTTGATTGCACGATCAACATCTCTGACATCGCGACCGTAACCAACCGCAGCCCCAGTCACCTCGCGAGGATGTTCCGCAGCGAGATCGGCA
>JAAZLP010000312.1 GCA_012799265.1 Phyllobacteriaceae bacterium
CGGAGCTGGTCGGGGTTGCGCAGCAGGCCCGCCGGTCGGCAGGGTTGACGGGTACACATGCGTGGTACACATGATGGACGTACAGACCATCTGGCGACGCGTAGGCCTACGGGATTCTGGGATTTCTGGAAGTTGGCTGGGGAACCTGGATTCGAACCAAGATTGACGGAGTCAGAGTCCGCTGTTCTACCGTTGAACTATTCCCCAGCACGAGCCTTTGCGGCTGGGCGACGCGTCTGGCAGCGGGGCTGCGTTGGCGGCGCGGGGTCTCATTAGACAATGCTCGGGGAGATTGCAAGCACCTCTAGCCAAGGTTCTAACATCTCTCGTGGACATCGTTTTCGTTGCGCTGCGCTTCCCCTTGCTCTACCGTGGTTTTCGACACGTAACACAATGTGCGTTTCGGGCGCGGCCGGCATGACCGGACCAGCGACCGCGCACGAAGGAGACTGCCGTGACCGATTCGAATCGGTCCGCCGCTGCTTCGGTTCTTCTGGCCGAAGCAGGGGCCGGTGCGCCTTCCGGCCAGACCCGGAAGGATAGAGGCGGAATGCCGCCTCCAGCGCCGGACCAGCGGACGCCTCAAGCCCAGAATCCGCGCCGGGCCCGCGGCCCCCTCTATGCCGCGCTTGATCTTGGCACCAATAATTGTCGCCTGTTGATTGCCCGGCCGCATGATCGCGGTTTCCGCGTCATAGACGGTTTTACGCGCATCGTCCGGCTCGGGGAGGGCGTCTCCGTGACCGGTCGGCTCTCCGATGCAGCCATGGACCGAACCGTGGAAGCATTGCGCCAATGCGGCAACAAGCTTCGCGAGCATCAGCCGACGCGCATGCGTCTGATCGCCACGGAAGCCTGCCGCGCCGCCGAGAACGGGCCGGGATTTCTGACCCGGGTGAAGGGCGAGCTCGGCATGGATCTCGAGATCGTCGATCGCCGGACCGAGGCGGAGCTGGCCGTGACCGGCTGCGCCGATCTCATTGACGGCGAAGCGCAGGGCGCGCTGATGTTCGACATTGGCGGTGGGTCGTCCGAACTCGCCTGGCTCGATTTCCGCGGCGGCCGCCCGCGCTCGCAGGGGCGTATGTCGGCCTCGATCCGCTCCTGGCAATCGCTGCCGGTGGGCGTCGTTTCGATTTCGGAAAAATTCGGCGGCATCAATGTCACTGCCGAGGTTTTCGAGGCCATGGTCTCCCATGTCTCCGAGCAGTTGCGCCAGTTCCGTGGCCGCGAAAAGCTCAGGAAGATGATCGGTACCCACCCCGTGCATCTTATCGGCACTTCGGGCACCGTAACCACGCTGGCTGGCCTGCATCTGGGGCTGGAACGTTACGAGCGGCAGAAGGTCGATGGCCTCTGGATGCGTCGGCACGATATTGATGATACAATGCGGGCGCTCTTGGCCATGCCGTTCGAGCGTCGTGTCGCCCATCCCTGCATCGGCAAGGATCGGGCTGACCTCGTGCTGCCAGGCTGCGCCATTTTTGAAGCCATTCGTCGCGAATGGCCAACTGACAAGGTTCGTGTGGCCGATCGTGGCCTGCGCGAGGGCATCCTGATTTCACTGATGGAAGCCGATCGCGGGACCAAGCGCCCGAACCGTTACGCAAGGAGGCCAGCCAATGGCCAATGAAAAGGCCCTCGGTACCGGCGGCCGTAAATCCGATCGCGATCTCAAGATCCGTGTAAAGACGGCCAAGGGGCGTACCGTTGCCTCAACCAAATGGCTGGAGCGTCAGCTCAACGACCCCTATGTGGCCCGCGCCCGTTCGGAAGGCTACCGCTCCCGCGCGGCCTTCAAGATCAAGGAAATGGACGAAAAGCATAAGCTTTTCAAAAAGGGCATGCATGTCGTCGATCTCGGCGCGGCGCCGGGCGGCTGGTCACAGGTGGCGGCGAAGGCCGTCGGTTCGACCGTCGATCGGCCGCTGGTCGTGGGCATCGACTATCTCGACATGGACCCCATCCCGGGGGTGATCCTGCTGAAAAAGGATTTCACCGAGGATGATGCGCCGCAGATGCTGATCGATGCCATGGGCGGGCACGGCGCCGATGTGGTGATGAGCGATATGGCCTGGCCCACTACCGGTCACCGTCCCACCGACCACCTGCGCATTGTCCATCTCATCGAGATCGCGGCCGATTTCGCCATCCAGGTGCTCAATCCCGGCGGGTCATTCGTGGCCAAGGTGTTCCAGGGCGGCACCGAGCATGAGCTGCTGCATATGCTCAAGCGCCACTTCAAATCCACCTTCCATGCCAAGCCGCCATCCAGCCGTTCCGGCTCGGCGGAGGCCTATCTGGTGGCCAAGGGGTTCAAGGGTCGCGAGGCGACTGGCGACGAATAGCGCTCAGTGAATGCCGGGACCGCTTCTGAGCTGGTGACCGGCATTGCGCGGCAACCGGATATAGAGCGCGGTCGAAACCGCGCCGATCGCTGCCACGACATAAAATGCGATTTGGAAATCGACCAGCGCCAGTTCCTCGCCGCCGCGCAGCCGGTGGGTGAGCTCCAAGACGCCGCCACCAACCGCTACCCCCATGGCGAACATCAACTGGCCCCAGACCTGGCTCATCACGTTTGCCTGTCCAGCATCCTTGTCTTCGATATCGGCGAAGGTGAAGGCGTTCGAGCCGGTCCAGAAGGTCGACTGCCAGAAGCCGGTAAAGACGAGAACGGCGAGGATGATCGGGATTGGCGTTGCCGGGGTATAGGTACCCATGGCGACAAGCCCGGCAGCGGAAATCGCGGTCGAAATCACCAGCGGATACTTGAAGCCCCAATTGGCGAAAATCCAGTTGGCGACGAACTTTGCGACCAGAGCACCGATGGCACCTGCAAAGGTCACCATGCCGCTCTCGAATGGCGTCAATCCGAAGGTCAGCTGCAGCATGAGTGGAAAGAGGAAGGGCGTCGCGCCCTGACCCAACCGGAAAAAGGTGCCGGCAATCAGCGTGATACGAAAATTCCGGACCGCCAGCAGGCGCAGGTCCAGCAGGGGATATTCGGTCGAGAGCGCGTGGCGCGTGTAGAGATAGGCAAAGCCGATCCCTGCAGAGGCAGCGATGATGCCGATCAGCGGTGGCAGCGCTGGCAGGCTCACGACCGAGCAGCCGAAGGCGAAAAGCGCAAAGGCAAGACCGGCGAGTACAAATCCCCTGCCGTCAATCTCGCGAGGTTTGTTGCGCTGTTCATTGGGCAGCGCCAGGCCCACCAGCGCCATGCCGAGCAGGCCGATGGGAATATTGATGATGAAGATCCAATGCCATGAGAAAAAGGTGGTGAGGAAACCGCCAAAGGGCGGTCCGACGATGGGGCCGATCAGCCCCGGAATGGTCAGCCAGGCCATTGCGTCGACAAGCTGATTGCGCGGCGTTGTCCGCACCAGCACGAGGCGGGCCACGGGCCCCATCATGGCGCCTCCCATGCCCTGAATGAAGCGGGAGATCACGAACTGCTGGAGTGAACCCGACAGGGCGCAGCAGACCGAGCCTACCATGAAGACCAGCATGGCCACGCGAAAAACGCGCCGCGCGCCAAAACGGTCGGCCATCCAGCTCGAGATCGGAATGAAGATCGCCAGCGCCACGAGATAGGCGGTGAGCGCCAGTTTCAGGGAGATCGGGTCTGTGCCGATATCAGCGGCAATCGCGGCGAGCGATGTCGCGATGACAGTCGAATCCATGTTCTCCATGAAAACGGCCGTAGCGAGGATAAGCGGTGTCGTTCGCGTCATGCCGCTGGCGGTGTCCCGCTCACTCCTTGGCGTAGGCCCTGTGGCCGGAAACGTTGCTGCCGGCATTGGCCGGCATGAGGAAATAGACGAGGCTCGCAAGGGCGCTGGCAACGCCGACGACAACGAAGGCGATCTGGAAGTTGAAAAGCGACAGGTCGCTGCCGGTCAGCATGGTCGTAAATTCAAGAATGGCGCCCGCCACCGCCACGCCCATGGCGATGGACAATTGTTGGGACACCGCGACAATGGCCGTCGCCTGACTGGCTTCGTCATCCGAGATATCAGCATAGCCCAGCGCATTGGTGCCGGTGAAGAACATGGAGCGCACGACGCCGGTGACGACCAGGATCGCCATCATCAGCGGGACCGGGGTGTCAACGGTGAAGAACCCTTGCGCGGCCAGCAGAAGACCGCCTGCCACGGCGGCAAAGCCCAGCACGCGTGGAAAGCCGAAGCGCGAAAAGACCCGTTCTGCTATGAACTTGCTGCCAATGGCGCCGATAGCGCCGACGAAGGTAATGGCGCCGGACTGAAACGGGTTGAGGCCAAAACCCAACTGCAGCATCAGCGGCAGGAGGAAAGGTGTCGCGCCGACGCCGATGCGGAACAAAGAACCCCCGGTGATCGATGCACGGAACAGGGGATGACGCAGCAGTTTAGGATCAAGCAGCGGGTATTTGGTTCGGCTTGCATGCAAGAGATACAGCACCGCCGCGACGACCCCAACCGCCAGTGTGCCATAGCCATAGTAGATCGGCAGTGCGGGCAGGCTGACCACTGAAAGCCCGAAGACAATCCCGGCAAAGGCGATACCGGCGATCAGGAAACCGATGAGGTCGACTGGCCTCGGAGAACGGGCGTCGGGTACCTGCAGATAGATGCTGGAGCAGATGATACCGACAATGCCGATCGGGATATTGATCCAGAAAATCCAGTGCCAGCTGAGATAGGTGGTGAGGAAGCCGCCGATCAGCGGCCCGGTAACGGGGGCGACAAGGGCAGGGACGGTCAGCCACGCCATAGCCGATACCAGTTCGTGTCGCGGCGTGGAGCGCACCAATAGGAGCCGGGCCACCGGCGTCATCATGGACGAGCCGATTCCCTGGAAGAAGCGGGCGCCGACGAATGTCTCCAGCGAGAAGGCGAAGGAGCAGGCGAGTGAGCCCAGCATGAAGACGAAAATCGCCAGTCGGAAAATGTTCTTGGCGCCGAAGCGGTCGGCCATCCAGCCGCTGATCGGGATGAATATCGCCAGCGCCACAAAATAGGCCGTCAGCGCCAGCTTGAGCGCAATGGGGTCGGAACCGATATCAGCGGCGATCGCGGGCAGGGACGTCGCGATGACTGTCGAGTCCATCTGTTCCATGAACAGAGCGACCGCAAGAATGAGCGGAGTGACGCGGATCACTGAAAAAATATCCGATTGTGGGCGAGGCGATAGTCGAGCGCAAAGATTATGGGCCTGAGTCCCTGCTGCGCCTAACCCACCTTTAGTTTGAACATGTTTGTGGCGCTAGTCCCAGTCCGGGATAAGGCCTTTGCAGACTTTGACAGCAACCGGATGCACGAGGAACTGTTTGTCATCGAGGCCGGGTTCAAGCGTGAAGAAGCTGTCATCCTCTGCCTCGCTGCCACACTCCATGAGGCGGATCCCGCCGGTGGCTTCGAGGTCCAGCAACAGACTGCCATTGTCACGATCGTGCAGCTTAACCCCGCCACCATCGCAGTCGACAGAGCACGTCATCACACCTTTGTCGTCAGTCCAGCAGCCGCCGCCTGCCGAGCCGTGTCGGCCGTCTCGCAGGGCGGCGTGAAGGCCAAAGAGCGTATAGGCAGTTGCGCCTTCGTCCTCGTAGCCTTCTTCGAAATATCCCATGCCGAACGTCACTTCGGTCACCTGCTGATCGGGATGGGTCCGCAAGTGCTCAGCGTCATAAATGCGTTGCCAGCATGACTTTGCGCCGTCTTGGGCCGCGACGAATGGCTGGGCGACAGCATCAATGCAGAGCAAGGCAGAGGTGGCGAAAACCCAGGCTACTTGGCGCATCGGCGTTCTCCCATGTGACGGGTGATCATGCCGCATTTCTGGCTCTAGGCAAAGGCGTTCACCGATGCTATTGACCCTCGCCTACCGGAGCCGGCGACTCCTTTAGCCCGGCTCGTATTCCAACATCTCTGATTGAGTTCAGAAGGCAGGAAGGTCTGGCCTTGGCAAAGA
>JAAZLP010000313.1 GCA_012799265.1 Phyllobacteriaceae bacterium
ATGCTGCGACCGGGGGCAGAGCGTGTTGCTTCGCTGGGCGGGCTGCATACCTTCATGGATTGGCAGCGGCCCATCCTCACCGATAGCGGCGGCTTTCAGGTCATGTCTCTGGCCAAGCTGCGCAAGCTTACCGAGAAGGGTGTGACCTTCAAATCCCATATCGACGGGTCGAGCCATGAGCTGACGCCTGAGCGGTCGATTGAAATCCAGACGCTGCTCGACAGCGACATCATCATGCAGCTCGACGAGTGCATCAGCCTGCCGGCTGAGCGCAAGGAGATGGAGCGCGCGATGGAGCTGTCCATCCGCTGGGCGGAGCGCTCCAAGACCGCGTTCAATAACCAGCAGAACCGGGCGCTGTTCGGTATCGTGCAGGGTGGGGATGATGCCGAGCTGCGCGCGCGTTCGGCCGCCGGGCTCAAGTCCACAGGCTTTGACGGCTATGCTGTTGGTGGTCTGGCCGTGGGTGAACCGCAGGAAGTCATGTTCCGCGTGCTCGATGAGATCACGCCAGAATTGCCGACGGATCGCCCGCGTTATCTCATGGGCGTCGGCAAGCCGGATGATATTCTCGGCGGCATCGAGCGCGGCATCGACATGTTCGACTGCGTTCACCCGACCCGCGCTGGTCGTCATGGCCACGCCTATACGCGCTTCGGCGTGATCAATCTGAAGAATGCACGGCATCGGGATGATCATCGTCCCCTCGACGAGCAGTCGCCAAACCCGAACTGCCGCCGCTGGAGCCGCGCCTATCTGCATCATCTGGTGCGGACCGAGGAGATTCTGGGCGCCATGGTGCTCTCCCAGATTAACCTCGCCTATTATCAGGAACTGACGGCGGGTGCCCGGGCTGCCATAGAGGCGGGACGGATGAGTGATTTTGCGGCGGAGACGCGTGCGGCATGGGCCGCCGGTGATCTGCCGGTATTGTGAGAGAGAACGTGATGGCCAAGGACGCTGGTTTCAATTCGCTCGGCAAGCACAAGAAGCGCCTGAGTGAGATCACCATGCGCGAAATGTTCGCGCTGGATCCGAACCGGTTCAAGCGGTTCTCGGCCACGGGCGCCGGCATCCTGCTCGATTACTCCAAGAACCGGATCGACGAGGATGCCATGGCATCCCTGTTCGAACTGGCGCGCGCTGCCGGTGTTGAAGAGCGCCGTGTCCAGATGTGCGAGGGAGAGCACATCAACATCACCGAAGACCGCGCCGTCATGCATATGGCCTTGCGCTATCAGGGTGATCGGCCGGTGGAAGTCGACGGCAAGGACGTCATGCCCGACGTCCGCGCTGTGCTGAAGGCCATCGAGAACTATACTAATGACGTGCGCAGCGGCGACATCCGGGGCCATGGCGGCGCGCAGTTCACCGATGTGGTCAATATCGGCATCGGCGGTTCGGACCTTGGCCCTGCCATGGTGACGCTGGCGCTGGAGCCCTACACGCGCGCTGACCTGCGCGCGCACTATGTCTCCAATGTCGACGGGGCGCATATTCACGATGTGCTCAAGCGCCTCGACCCAAAGAGCACGCTCTTCATCGTCGCGTCCAAGACGTTCACCACCGACGAGACGATGACCAACGCGGCTACTGCGCGCGACTGGATCGCCGACACTTTGGGCGAAGAGGCAGTGCCCAATCACTTTGCGGCGGTCTCGACCAATATTCCGGCCTGCGCCGCGTTCGGTATCCGCGAAGACCGCATTTTCGGCTTCTGGGACTGGGTTGGCGGTCGTTATTCCGTCTGGTCCGCCATTGGCCTACCGATCGCAATGGCTGTCGGCTACGAGAACTTTGCCAAGTTCCTTGCTGGCGCCGACGCGATGGACCGGCACTTCCTCGAAACGCCGCTCGAAAACAATCTGCCGGTGATCATGGCGCTGATCGGCGTCTGGTATCGCAACGCCTGGGGTTTCTCGACCCACGCCGTTCTGCCCTATGACCAGCGTCTCAGCCGCTTTGCCGCCTATCTGCAGCAGCAGGACATGGAATCGAATGGCAAGTCGGTCACTCTCGGGGGCAAGAAGGTCGAGTGGTCGACCGGACCCATCGTCTGGGGCGAACCAGGCACCAATGGCCAGCATGCCTTCTATCAGCTGATCCATCAGGGCACCGACGTCATTCCTTGCGATTTCCTGATCGCCACGCAGCCGCATGAAAGCCTGCCGCCGCATCACGACAAGCTGGTTGCCAATGTGCTGGCCCAGTCAGAAGCCCTGATGCTGGGCAAGACCAAGACCGAAGTGGTCGAGGAATTGAAAGCGCAGGGGCTTTCCAAGGCCGAGATCAAGGAATTGGCGCCGCACAAGGTGTTCCCGGGCAACCGTCCGTCCAATACGCTGATGTACACCAAGCTGACCCCGGAAACGCTTGGCTCGCTGATTGCGCTCTATGAGCACAAGGTGTTCGTCCAGGGCGTGATCTGGAACATCAACTCCTATGACCAGTGGGGCGTGGAGCTTGGCAAGCAGCTGGCCAAGGCGCTGCTGCCGAAGGTGCAGGGCCAGGCGGACATCGACGGCCATGACAGTTCGACGCTGGGCCTTCTTAAACACTACCTCGCGAACAGGGCCTGATTTTTGATTATTACGACCGACGAGCAGCTCGACCGCCTGAAGGCCATTGGGCGTATTTGCGCGCAGACCCGGGAAGCCATGGCTGCGGCCATGCGCCCAGGAATGACGACACGTGAGCTGGACGAAATCGGCGCGAAGCTTCTGGCGGGGCACGGGGCGCTTTCGGCCCCGATGGTGACCTATGACTTTCCGGGAGCAACCTGCATCTCGGTCAATGAAGAGATTGCCCATGGCATTCCGGGCGACCGGGTGCTGCAGGAAGGGGATCTGGTCAATATCGACGTATCCGCCGAAAAAGATGGCGTCTTCGCCGACTGCGGTGCGTCCTACGTGCTTGGAAAAGGTGATCGGCGTCTCGAGACCCTGTGCCGTGATGGCAAGAAGGCGATGTGGGCGGGGATCAATGCCGTCAAAGCTGGTGCACCGCTGGCTGACATCGGTGACGCTATCGGCAAGGTGGCGAAAAAGGGCGGCTACACGCTGATCCGCAATCTTGCCAGCCACGGTGTCGGTGACAGCCTCCATGATGAGCCCGGTGAAATTCCGACCTGGCCAGACAAGTCCGAGCGCCGCCGTATCGGCAATGGCCTCGTCTTCACCATTGAGCCGTTTCTATCGCTGGGCGGCAAAATGGCCGATCAGAAGTCGGCGGACGATGAATGGACGCTGGTTGCCGAGCCGCTGGCGCCATGCGTTCAGTATGAGCATACCGTTGTCGCGACGCCTCGCGGCGCCGTGGTGGTGACGCTGGCGGGCTAGAGCCAGACCAGCAACAGGGTGCCGAGCACGATAAGTGCCAGCCCC
>JAAZLP010000314.1 GCA_012799265.1 Phyllobacteriaceae bacterium
ACTGGACGCAATAC
This sequence comes from Phyllobacteriaceae bacterium, assembly GCA_012799265.1. Lineage (GTDB taxonomy): Bacteria > Pseudomonadota > Alphaproteobacteria > Rhizobiales > Devosiaceae > Devosia. Next base: position 15 of record JAAZLP010000314.1, read on the forward strand.
ATGCTGAAAGAAATTGACACAGTTCAGTAAGTGAACTGTGTCAATTTCTTTCAGCATGTATTGCGTCCAGTTCCGGCACTATTCGTGCCATCATTTCTTCCCGGCTCCATTGACGTGGGTCGACCATGTCGGACCAGACCTCGATCACGCGCACACCGGCTGCCTCAAGCGCCTTCTTGGCAAATAGCGACCCGTGACCGGAGAAACGGTCATGCTCGGGAATGAGCATCAGCGCGACATCGATGCGGTAGCGCTTGGCCTGCTCGACCATCCAGCTGTTGATCCACGGTGGCTGGTGCAATTGTTCGTTCATGGCCGAGACACGCGCCGCCAGGGCCCGCAGCGGATCTCCCTTGCTCTCGCGGATATAACCGTCTGCCGCAAAGGGCAGATACATCGACCAGGCAAAGACCGCGCCGTGGCTCTCCTCGAAGGCCGAATAGAAACTCGTATCGAACCAGAGCCCCGCGCCTATCCACATCATGCGGATGCGCTCGTTCTCCACCACGCCAACGCCGGCAGAAACGCGCTCGGCCACTTCGTCTCGGAAGCGCTTCGCATGCTCAATCGCCCAGGGCGACCCGCGATGCCATTGCGGGATCATCACATTGGGGATTTGTTCGGATATCCGGATCGGGCAGCGGACAGCATCGGCGATCAGCGCACTCACTTCCTCGTATATGCGCTCCTGCTCGTTGATCCGGTCCATATAGAGCGCAAAGCCTTCACGGTCGAAGGTCCTGCCGGTCAGCGCTTCGAGCTGGGCGATCAGGGCTTCGAACTCCGCCACCATCAGATCGAGGCGATCCGAATGGTAGAGCTGTTCCCAGTCTTCGCGGGCCAAGCGCCACCAGTCGGGCTGTGGGTCGGGCACCGCCGGGGAAGAGAGAAGAGCCAGCGGTGCCCCGGTCTTCTCGGACCAGAGCGAGAAGACTTTCTGATGATCGTCGGCGCTTTGACGCGCGCACAATATCGATGGGGTCGGCAATCCGCCCCATGGCTGGCGGCTGGTATCGCCCTCCAGTTCGGCAATCAGGGGCAGGCTTGAATAGCGCGCCAGTCGGTCGTGAAACCCGGCGGACTGCATATAGTCGAAATAGAATTCCGAAAGCTGCTTGGCGGCGATGATCGCCGACCACCACTGATTGGTGACAATCGGTACGCCCAGATGATGGAAGATCTCGTGCGGCGTGTCGGCGTTGACGAAGGCATATTTCTCGCCTGAGGTGATCTGCGCCCGCAGCCCCTTGGCCCAGTCGCGCTGGTAGTCCCCGGCGATCTTTGTGGAGGAAAGTGGCTGGTAATCCTGGCTCATTTGCTTGCCTCCAGCGCTTGGGCGATCTGCTGTCCGGCAGCTTGCACCCAGGCATCATCCGGTCGCGCATCGCGAAAACCAAGATTGACGAGAGTCATGCCCTGCGCCGCCAGCTCATTAGTGAGAGCCGGGATTTCCCAACCGAACGTGTCGTCAGTCTGTGACAGCTGGCAAACGACCAGGGTGCAGCGGGCATCCACCAGCGCTTTGACCATCGTTGAGCGATACCTGCTGGTAGGTGCGATCCGGTGGCAGGATGGGTCGGCGGCCGTTCCGGCGAGAATGTCGGCAACCGAAAGGGCTGTGTTGCCTGGCCCGGGCCAAACTTCCCCAAAGCCCTGCTGGTCGCAGACGACCGTGCCAAAGCCCTCGATGACACGGTAGGTCTTCTCGCAGCAAAGAGGAGACCCCACGATGCCGATCCTGACAGGCGCGGGGTTTTCCGCGGTCTCTGCCAAGGCGGCGGTCAAAAGATCGGCATGTTCTTCTGCCAGCATGAAGCGTCCGGCATTGCGCCAACGGGCAGCGCGTGTGCCGCTCTGTGTCACGCCAACGGCGGCCTGCACCATGCGCAGCGCTTCTGCGCGTCGCTGTTCTCCCTGGGCGGCTGCAAGAATATCGGCGTCGTCAGGAGCTTTGAGGCCGATGCTCTCGAAAAATGCGAACAGCTTTTCAGCCTGAACACGGTTGAAAACCCGGACCGGCGGCGTGTCGCTGTGCACGAGATTCCACAGGAACAGCGGCGGTGTCTTTGCGCGCTCGAGGTCCTGCCGAATCCATTCGGTGGCGTATTGATAGGCGATCAGGGCAGGGGCGTCGTCGCGGGCAAAGATGATGCCTGCAAGATCCGCGAACGCACCCTGCATCAGTCGGATCAGGAAATGACGAATCTCTTCGTCCACGAAGGGCTCGATGATTTCAGAGATGGGATGGTTTTCCGTGCTCGTGCCCAATGCCAGGTGCACGGGAACGGCGCCTGCGGCAGCCACCAGCGTCTCGGGCATGCCATTGCCGAAGATGCCGACGCGCGCCACCGATGCCGAGCCGGACCAATTCTCCTGCAATTCCATGGCGCGTTCGAGCGCTGCCGCGGCAGACGCCGCGGCCCCAGTTCCGACCATTGCTGGAACACCCTCCCGAGTGAATATAGTTCACTCTATGAACTGATTTTTTGGGCGTCAAGTGGGCTTGTTTGACACTGCACTTGCCCCGAGTTAGTCAACCCTGCGGTAGCAAGTTGGGGATTTTCGAGTGGCCGAGGACGTTCAAGATACCGCGCTGCCAGGCGTTGAACTCGGTCCCCTGCGCGAGAACCTGCCCTTCCTGACCCGTGCCTTGCGCGCCTATATCCGGGCGGAAAATGCCGAGTTCTACGCGGCTTTGGACGCTGAACAGGGCGAAATCGTCGTCCTGAGCGTCATCGGACTTAATCCGGGCATGTCACAAAACGACCTCGCTGCGACCCTGGTTTTCAAGAAGTCCGCCATCACCAAGCTGGTCAAGGACCTCGAAGCGCGCGGCTATATCGAGCGGGCAAAATCCGCCAGCGACCGGCGTTTCAACGCCCTGCAGCTGACAGGGGCCGGCAAGCAGCGCTATGCCCAGATCAGCGACCTCATCGGCCGGCAGAACGCAACTTTTCTAGAACCTTTCTCGGAAGAGGAACGTGTTGAGCTGTTCGGCTATCTCAATCGTCTCTACCGCCATCTGGGGCAACGTCAACTCCAGCGCACCGGCAATGCCAGCGTTACGGCGGAGGGCGCCGACGACTAAGCTTGCTTGACGTCTCCTTGCTTGTTAGTTCATTTATTGAACTACTTGTGGGGAGGGTCAGGTGGCAAAACCGCTTGCCGGCGTGCGCATCGCCGATTTCAGTCACGTCATTGCTGGTCCGCTTGCGACACAGTTCCTCTGCCTGCTCGGCGCCGAGGTCATCAAGGTCGAGCCCCCCACGGGCGATGTGCTACGCAACTACACCCAGCGCAAGGAACTGCGCGGCATGGCCGAGCCATTTATCGGCGCTAATGCGGGCAAGAAGTCGATTGTCCTCGACCTCAAATCTGAGGCTGGCCGCGAGGCCGCGCGTCGCCTCATCGCCACGTCCGACATCATGGTCGAAAATTTCAGGCCGGGCGTGATCGATCGGCTGGGCCTGGGCTATGAGAGCCTCAAGGCAGACAATCCCGGCCTCGTCTTCTGTTCCATCTCTGGCTATGGCCAGTCCGGTCCCATGCGCGACTATCCGGCCATCGACCAGATCATTCAGAGCGTATCCGGGCTGATGGGGCTGTCGGGAGAGCCCGATAGCGCCCCGATGCGCGTCGGATTTCCCATCGTGGATACCTATAGTGCGCTGCTGGCCGCCTTTGCCATCCAGTCCGCCTATCTCCAGAAAATCCGCGACCCCGAGGGCCGGGGGCAATATATCGACATGTCCATGCTCGATGCATCGCTGGTTATGATGGCCTCGGTCATCAACCCGCTGATGATTTCCGGTCTTGAACCAAAACGCACGGGCAATCGCGGTTTTTCCCTGGCGCCTACGGCTGACACCTTCCCGACAAAGGAAAACGCCATCACCATCGGGGCTGTGCAGCAGAACCAGTATGAACGGCTCTGCACCGCTCTCAATCGCCCGGATCTCCTGACCGATCCTCGTTTCGCCGATGCCGACAGTCGCATGGCCAACGACGCTGCCTTGCAGGGAGAGCTGATGAAGAGCCTTGCAGAAAGGACTGCTTCCGAGTGGGAGGTGATCCTGGCCGAAGCAGGCGTTCCCGCCGGCGCAGTCCGTCCGGTGGCAGACGTCCTCCACCTACCCCAGCTCGAAGGTCGTGCGCTCACCATGGAGGTGGACGTACCAAACACCGCCGTGCCCAAGGCCCATATCCTCAACGCCGGTTTCCTCTTCGCCCACGACGGCCCGGGCACAACGGCGCCGCCACCCATCTTGGGGGAACATACGGAGGAAATACTGCGCGAATTGGGGCTTGCAGGGATGTAGGTGAGAGGCGGCCTTGAGTTGGGCCCAGGTTCTCGCTACTTGGGACGGCCTGCGATATAGGCTCGAAACGCGCAATAATCAGACACCCGCGTGGCGTTTCCTTGTGCGGCCCGTGTAAGGGGATAGAAGCGCCTTCAGCTCTGCCACGCACGTCAGCTTGTCTTGTAACGTACAGTTCCTGTGCCCAGGCCAGTGAAACGAATATCACATCGCAGGGGGCCACCCGGCCAGCTGGACTTTGACGGTTTTCAATCCGGTCTGGATCATTGGCACGAAGGCGGCCCAGTATGGGCGTTATCGCGCCTTTCCCCAAAATCCAAGGCTTTGCCAGCGCCTTTCCCGCGCCAGAAATGCCCGTGTCAGTCCAGAAAAAGCACGACCGTAACAGCTCGTTAACCACGATTTCACTGGATCCATCGGGCGGCT
>JAAZLP010000315.1 GCA_012799265.1 Phyllobacteriaceae bacterium
ATGTCAGTGCTGCGGCTGACGCGGTGCGCTTTTCTACCTTAGCTTTCGACGGCGACTCGCCCCGCTCGACCTGATGCCGGGCGCGCGCCAGCAGCGTCCTCGCCTCCGCAAGCGACACCTCCATTCCGTATTCCAGCGCGTCGGGCGTTCGTGTCAGCTTGCGCGCCGCCTCGGCGCTGTATCGGCCGATGGTCAAGACCTCCTGCCGCCCGTTCACCCGGTACTGATACCGGAACGAGATGACCCCGGTTGGGGTGACGGCCGCGTGCATCCCGTCGCGGTCCGTCACCTTGTAGAGCTTGGCCCTCGGCTTCAGATTTTTCAGTTCTTTATCAGTGAGATCGCCCATAAATCCGCATCCGGTCTGGGGGCAAACGGATACCAACAAAGGGGGTCGTTGGTAGCGAAAGCCCGTTTCTGGACCATCCTGCGCCATACCAACATCGCTACCAACAAAGTGGCTGGGTTGGGGTGACATGCAGCGATACGGGGTAAGAAAAATAATCCTTACTATTCAACGGGGTCGTGCGATTTTCGGCACGGAGCGAGATGGTCTGAAACGACCTTAATTCACTCCCACTCAATCGTACCGGGCGGCTTCGAGGTCACGTCGTAAACGACGCGATTGATGCCGCGGACTTCGTTGATGATGCGGGTCGCGGTCTTGCCGAGGAAGTTCATGTCGAACTGATAGAAGTCAGCCGTCATGCCATCGACTGAGGTCACGGCGCGCAGGGCGCAAACGAACTCATAGGTGCGGCCATCGCCCATGACGCCTACGGTCTGGACCGGGAGCAACACGGCGAACGCCTGCCAGATTTTGTCGTACTGACCCGACTTGCGGATTTCATCGAGATAGATCGCATCGGCCTTGCGGAGGATGTCGAGCTTTTCGCGGGTAATGCCGCCGGGGCAACGGATGGCGAGGCCCGGCCCCGGGAAGGGATGACGGCCAATGAAGCTATCAGGAATGCCGAGATCGCGACCAAGCTGCCGGACTTCGTCCTTGAAGAGCTCGCGCAGCGGCTCGACCAGCTTCATGTTCATGCGTTCCGGCAGGCCGCCCACATTGTGGTGCGACTTGATGGTGACCGAGGGGCCACCGGTGAACGACACGGATTCGATGACGTCCGGATAGAGCGTGCCCTGGGCGAGGAATTCGGCGCCGCCGAGCTTCTTGGCTTCTTCTTCGAAGGTCTCGATGAAGAGACGACCAATCATCTTGCGCTTGGTTTCCGGGTCGGTCTGACCTTCAAGTTCACCAATAAACTTGTCGGAAGCGTCGACGTGGACCAGCGGGATGTTGAACTGATCGCGGAACATGGTGACGACCTGTTCGCCCTCGTTCATGCGCATCAGACCGTGGTCGACATAGATGCAGGTGAGCTGGTCGCCGATGGCTTCGTGGATCAAAACAGCAGCAACCGAAGAATCAACGCCACCGGACAGACCGCAGATAACGCGGCCGGATCCAACCTGCTCGCGGATCTTGTCGACCATCTTCTGACGGTAGGCCTGCATGGTCCAGTTCGACTCCAGACCGCAGATCTTGTGCACGAAGTTCTGGAAGAGTTTTGCGCCATCAGGCGTGTGGACCACTTCAGGGTGGAACTGGACGCCCCAGATTTTCTTCTCCTCGTTCGCGATCATGGCGAACGGCGCGTTGGGCGAGGTTCCGACGACTTCAAAGCCTTCCGGCAGGGAAACAACGCGGTCGCCGTGGCTCATCCAGACCTGGTGTGCTGCGCCATCGTCCCACACGCCTTCATAGAGTGCGCTAGGCCGGGAAACGGTGACTTCTGCACGACCGAATTCGCGGTGATGGCCGGCTTCGACCTTCCCGCCGAGCGCCACGCACAGAGCCTGCTGGCCATAACAGATGCCGAAGATCGGCAGGCCGGAGGTCAGGATGGCCTCAGGAATGTGAGGCGCGTTCTCATCGAGCGTCGAGGCGGGAGAACCAGAAAGGATCACGCCTTTTGGGTTCATGGCCGCGAAGGCCGCGTCAGCCGACTGGAACGGATGGATTTCGCAATAGACACCGGTCTCGCGAATGCGGCGCGCGATCAGCTGAGTGACCTGCGAACCATAGTCGACAATGAGGATGGTGTCGGTGGGGGCGGTGTCTGGGTGCTGCATGGCGAGGCTTTAGCCCCGCCATGCGGATTCCGCAAGCAGGCCGAATGCGGATCGGCCATGCGAAATGAGGACTCTTCGTCTCAGGGGACCAAGCTCGACGATCAGCGCCGCAGAAGATGGATGTAAAATCCGTCAGTTTGGGTGCGATGCGGGGTCAACAGGACGCCGCCCCCTTCGGTGGTCAGGCCCGCCGGGATATCGGTGATAAAAACGCTGCGCCATGCGGCGGCGATATCGAGCGTCTGCAGTTCGGGATGAACTGCCTTGAACGCTGCGATCTGGTCGTCGTTTTCTTCGGGCAGGATCGAGCAGGTTATGTAGGCCAGCGTGCCACCCGGCTTGAGGTGCTTAAGCGCCTCTTCAAGGATCGCTGCCTGATCAGCCTGACGCTGGGCGAGAACTTCGGGAGAAAGCTTCCACTTGGTGTCCGGGCGACGGCGCCACGTACCCGTTCCGGTGCAGGGGGCATCCACGACGACGCGATCCATTTTGCCGACAAGGTCATCGAGCGCGCCATCATTCGGCGCACGAACCTGAGCGTTCCGAACGCCATTACGCTTCAGACGATCATAAATTGGCGCCAGACGACTGCGATCGCTGTCATAGGCAAAAATCTGCCCCTTGTTGCCCATGACCCCAGCCAGAGCCAAGGTCTTGCCCCCTGCCCCGGCGCATAGATCAAGCACCTGCTCGCCTTCGCGAGCACCCGCCAGGGCGGCCACAATTTGACTACCCTGATCCTGCACTTCGAACCAGCCTTTGAGATAGCCTTCATCCGTCGTGACGTTTGGGGTGCGGGCGTCCCGTGGACCGGCGGGCATGGTAAGACCGAATGGCGCAATGGCGGTAGGTTCGGGCGAAAAGCGGGCGAGCGACTTGGCCACCTTCTCCTGCGTCGCCTTGAGCGCATTGACGCGAATATCGAGCGAGGGGCGCCCGGCCATGGCCTGACCTTCGCCAATAAGGTCGGCCGCAAAAGCGCGCTTCAACGAGGGTGCCAACCATTCAGGGAAATCGGCCTGCACCGCTTCGGGGGCCGCTTCGATCTCGGCGGAAAGGGCGGAAATCTCAGCAGCACTTAGGGCCTCTGGCGCGTGGCTATCGCCCTCGAAGGCGGCTGCAAGGCTCTCGGGCGTTTCACCCCAATGGCGAATAACTGTCGCGAGGACCAAAGCGCGCGGCGCATGGCTGCCCATGATGAAAGCGAGGGATTCCCGACGGCGCAGCGCGTCATAGACGAGGTTGCCGATGGCAGCGCGGTCCCCTGCCCCGGCAAATCGATTATTGAGCCCCCAGGCCTTCAGCGCCTCGGATACCGGACGCTTGCGCTGCTCGACATCGGTCAGAACTTCAATGGCGGCTGCGAGACGGCCGGGAAGGCGCATGGGTCAGATACTCGGCATGAGGAGCAAGCGTGCCGGTAGCCATAGCCAGAGAATGGCGGCAGCGGCAAGTGCGGTGACCAGTCGCGGCGCGAAATGATCCATTCGTCACTGGCGGCCCGCCCCGGGAAGGCCGCTATTAGCAAGCCGCACGATGCGAGAGGCCCTTGAGGGCACGGCTGCTAAGCTGGCGGCCCAACACGCGTCCGAGCCTGAAATTTCGATGCCGATTGAAATCAATCAGCAGGAGCCATCCATGTATGGCGATGCACGTGGACTGGCCCGGCTCAACCGACGTTTTCACACGTTGATCTGGATGTCGGCGCACAACCGATTCCTGCTCAAAAGCCTGGATAACATGGCGTCGACAGTCGCTCTCTTGCCCAATTCCCTGAACATGGATGGGTTAGTGGAGAATACCCACGAGGAACATCGCGCCATTGTCGAAGCCATTGTGAGCCGCGATGCCGTGAAGGCCGAAGAGGCAGCGCGTGCGCATATCCGCTCGACAGGCCGTCGGCGCCTCGAAATGCTCTCCCAGTTGGAAGATTGAGGAACACGCGCTGACAAGTTGGGCAAGCCCTCCCAAATCCTGGAAAATGCCCTAGATTGCCGGCCGGAGGGATTGTCAGCATGCGGATTCTGCTGGTCGAGGACAATGAAGACCTTGGGGAGGCCATCGAGGGCCGCCTGAGGGGCGCAGGCCATTCGGTGGAGTGGGTCCGCGACGGCGCCGAGGTCGTGTCCGTGGCACTTGCAGAACCGTTCGACGCTGTGGCCCTCGATCTTATGCTACCGAACCGCGATGGCATCGGCCTCATCGCTGAGTTGCGCAAGCGGAAGTTCAGCGCCCCAATCCTCATCATCACGGCCCGGTCAGAAATCGACGATAAGGTAAGCCTGCTCGATCTGGGCGCAGACGACTACCTGGTGAAGCCGTTTGACCTGCGCGAGCTGGAAGCCAGGCTGCGCGCGCTGCTGAGGCGGAGCGGCGGGCAGGCATCCAATAGCGTCAGTATTGGCAATCTAGAGCTGGATCTGGCGGGGCTGAATGCGAGTGTCGAAGGTCGTGCCCTTGAGCTGGGGCGACGCGAATTTAGGCTGCTCGAGATTCTCGTGGTCAATCAGGGCAAGGTCGTCGCAAAGGAGCGCCTGATGAACCAACTCTTCAATTTCGACGAGAATGTTTCGGTGAACGCGCTTGAGCTGCACATCTCGCGTCTCCGTAAAAAGCTGGACGCCACCAATGTCGAAATTGGCACAGTGCGCGGCGTCGGCTATGTGGTGCGAGCACGCGGTTGAGCGCGCACCCCTTTTCCCTTCGGCGCCGCATCTTTGCCCTCGCAGTGGCACTGCTGGTGCTCGCCTCCCTGATCCTGATCCTTTTCATTCGGGACTATGCTGAGCGGGCTTCGGACAGAGCCTTTGACCGATTGCTAGCTGCATCTGCTTTCACGATTGCCGGCGCTGTACAGATCGAAAACGAAGCGGTCGTGGTCGAGATACCCTTCGCCGCCTTTGCCATGTTCTCAGGCCGGGACCGGGTATTCTACGCTGTCGAGGACCCAGATGCGCGCACCGTCACAGGATATGGCGATCTCGCCGAGCAGATGCCTGAAACGGTTTCCGCCGAGCCGCGCTTTACCGACATGCAATATCGCGGCGAGACGGTTCGCGTTGCCAGCGTCGGGCGACTGATCTCCACCGCCAACGATACCGGCTGGGTCAGCATTCATGTTGCGGAGACCCAGATCCAGCGCGAGGAACTCGCCAATGAAATCCTGTCCAATGCTCTTTTGCCTGTGGTTGCGCTGACGCTACTGGCGGTGGGTCTTGTCTGGTTTGGGATCTCCCGCATGTTCGCACCACTGACCCAGGTCGAGCAGGAATTGCGTCTGCGCGCACCGGATGACCTATCACCGATCACGGTGCCAGTGCCGGAGGAAGTGGACCATCTGGTTGTGGCGCTAAATGGCTTCATGGCACGGCTCAGGAACTCAATGGAGCGGATGACAGGCCTCGTGGCCGAAGCCGCCCACGAAATCCGGACGCCCCTGGCTTCACTGCGCGCGCAGGCGGAAGTGGCGATGGATGAGCGAGATCCCGAGGCGTTGCGACGGCGTGTCGGGCGTATCCATCAGGGGGCAGTTCAGGCAAGCCAGTTGGTCAGCCAATTGCTGATGGAGGCAACCATCTCTCACAGGATGGAGAACCAGGAGATCGAGACGACCACGCTGGCTAGCGTGATCGAGGAGGTGCGCCAGCGGCTTGATCCCGATCTCGCAGGGCGGCTCACCATCGCACTCGACCCGGCGGCAGGCGTGGCCCCGATCCGCGGTGATCGTGTGGCGTTGCGCGAAATGATGCGCAATGTGGTGGACAATGCCCTGCTCTATTCAGAAGGCGTGGTTGAAATCACCGCCAAACAGAACGGTGACGCCGTGCGTGTTGAGGTCAGCGACAGGGGGGCCGGTATCCACGATGAAGACAAGGAAGCGATGACCGAGCGCTTCAAACGCGGCAAGGGGAGCGCGGGGACCGTAGGCTCAGGCCTTGGGCTTTCCATCGTTCGTCGTGTTGCAGAGGTTCATCGCGGGCGGTTGGAGTTAGTGGACCGTGATGGCGGTGGACTGACCGTCGCAATCACGCTGCCCCTGCCCCGGCGTTCCGGCGGCACCGTCGGCACGGTGGCGACGCTGGTCCTCGCCGTGGCTCTATTGGCGCCGGGGACACCCGCCGAGGCCGCGATGTCGAGCTACCCCGCGCCTGATGGTTCGAACGACCGCGTACTGACGATCCTCGGGACGACGGATACGCCGCTCTTTGTCCACTTCATCGAGGGTTTTCAGCGAGACAATCCGGACGTCACTATCGTCTACGAGGAGACCGACTCCCTTCCCCTCTATGATCGCTTCCTGGCTGGAACACTGGATCATCATCCGGATCTTCTGATCAGCTCGGCGTCAGACCTGCATCTCAAACTGGCCAATGACGGCCACGCATTGGCCTATGACAGTCCCTATCTGGCCGATCTCCCGGCCTGGGCCCATTGGCGCAATGAAGTATTCGGGTTCACTTTCGAGCCGGCGGTGATCATCTACAATCCAGACCAGATCACTGCGGCGGAAGTGCCGCGCACGCATCTCACCCTTGCCGAACTGCTGGAGAGCCAGAGCGACCGTTTTCGCGGACGCATTGCTACCTACGACATTGGCCTCTCGGGCGTGGGCTATCTGCTGGCCGCGCAGGACCAGACTATCTCCTCGACGTTCTGGCGCTTGGCAAATGCGTTCGGGCGGGTGAATGCACAATTCTCGGGGTCGAGCCCTGCCATCCTCAACGGAGTGGCCGAGGGCACCTTGGCCATGGGCTACAACGTTCTTGGCTCCTACGCCTTTGCCCGACAGGCCGAGGGCGCTCCCATCGAAATCGTGGTTCCCGACGACTATGTTCTGGTGCTGACCCGTTCGCTGGTCATTCCGCGCAACGCGCCCAACCCGGGCCTCGCCCGGGCCTTTGTTGATTTCGCCCTGTCCCCGGATGGACAGGCGGTAGCGGCAGGACCGACGGCACTGGGATCGGTCGTACCCAATGCGCAGGGAACATGGACCAGCGAAGCCATCGCGGCGCGAGGGCGCGGCGTGATCCAGCCCATTCCGCTTGGACCAGGCCTGCTCGTCGCACTCGACACGCTAAGGCGGCAAAGATTCCTCGAAACCTGGCAAGAAATCGTCTCGCCGAAGCCCTGACCACGCGAACGGGCGTAACCGACGTCACGGTGAGGAGTTACACGCCCAGCGCATAGCTGGGCTGACCAAAGCACTACTACCGGACAGAGGCCGGGCCGCCCATTTAGGTGTCATGGAAGCGATCCGGGGCATTCTCGGGTCTACAAGGAAGGAAATGGCCATGAGCACCCAGCGCAAGAACAAGTTCTTTGCGACCCTCGACACCTTTGTGACCGTCTTTGGCAGCGCCGCTGCCGTGTCGGCATCTGTTGAGGCGGGTCGTGCTCCCAAGGCCAAGCACCTGACGAACCTGGGTATCGACCCCGTCGCCTTCCGCAACATCGGCAAGCTCTGAGCTGAGCTCGCGGTTCTTCGGGACTGCTAAAGTGCGCTGGCGAAGGCCCCTCCCTCCCGCGCCACGCGCATGCTTGTCGACATAGAAAGCCCGGATGCCGGTTCCCTCCCTGGCATACGGGCTTTTTCTTTTGTCAGTCCTCGTCGCTGGCCAGTTGGTTGAGCATCTGCCCCTTGCCGCGCCAACGCAGATAGAGCGGCAGACCGACGGCAATGATCGCAGCGATATAAAGCACGATCGAGATCGGCGACTGGAAGAGGATCACCGCATCGCCCTGGCTGATGGCCAGCGCCCGGCGCAATTGCTGCTCGGCCATGGGCCCGAGGATCAGCCCCACCACCACTGGTGCGATTGGGTAACTGAACCGCCGCAGGATATAGCCGAGCACGCCAAAGGCCCGCAGGAGCACCAGTTCGAACGAGATGCGCACAGGTCCGATGCTCATGGACATGGCACCATTGGCGCCGAGCGTACCCAGCGTCGCAAATACCAGGATGCCGCCATAGAGCCACGGCTTGGGAATGGTCAGCAGCCTTACCCAGAGGCCGATCAGCGGCAGGTTGAGCACCAGCAGCATGAAATTGGCGACGAGAAGGCTGGCGATCAGCGCCCATACCAGGGAGGCATTGTTGGCGAAGAGCAAGGGACCAGGCTGGAGCCCGAACTGCTGGAAACCCGCCAACATGATCGCGGCGGTTGCGGTCGTCGGGAGGCCAAGAGTCAACAGCGGCACCAAGGTGCCTGCAGCGGAGGCATTATTGGCAGCCTCCGGACCGGCGACACCTTCGATGGCGCCATGACCGAATTCCTCAGGCTTCTTTGAGAAGCTTTTTTCGGTGCTGTAGGACAGGAAACTTGCAACGTCGGCGCCGCCGGCTGGCATAGCGCCGATCGGAAAGCCGATTGCAGTGCCCCTTAGCCAGGAGGCCCATGAACGCTTCCAATCTTCAATCGTCATCCAGACCGAACCCTTGACGGCGACGACCTCGGCTTTGAGCTGTTCGGGGTCGGACGCAGTTTTCAGGGTTTCGCCAATGGCGAACATGGCAACCGCGAGGGTTGTGACTTCGATACCATCGAGCAGATCAAGAATGCCGAAGGCGAGACGCGTCTGGCCGGTGAGCGTGTCGATACCGATGAGGCCCAGACCGAGACCGATAAACAGCGATGTCAGCCCGCGCAAGGCGCTGTCGCCGAAGGCGGCCGACACAGTGACGAAGGCCAGCACCATCAGCGCGAAATAATCGGCAGGTCCGAAGGACAGCGCGAATTTCACGACGAATGGGGCGATGAAGGCGAGACCGAGAGTTGCCAGCAGACCAGCGATGAAGGAGCCTATCGCAGCCGTCGCCAGCGCGGGCCCACCTCTGCCCTTGCGGGCCATTTTGTTGCCCTCGAGCGCGGTGACGATGGAAGCACTTTCGCCCGGCGTGTTGAGCAGGATGGATGTGGTCGAGCCGCCATACATACCGCCATAGTAGATACCGGCGAACATGATGAGCGATCCGGCTGGATCGAGCTTGTAGGTGACGGGCAGCAGCAGTGCGACCGTGAGCGCTGGGCCAATGCCGGGAAGGACACCCACGGCAGTGCCCAAGGTGACGCCGATCAGCGCGTATATCAGGTTCTGCACCTGCATCGCTGCGATCAGGCCCTGGAAGAGCAGTTCAAAAGTATTCATCAGAAGCTCCCCGTCGTCAGCAGCCGCTCAAGCGGGCCGGTGGGTAGCGAGAGTTGCAGCCCCTTGGCGAAGGCGAACCAGACGGCAAAGGCGAAGACGATGCCGATGGGAATTGTCTGCCAAAGCGGACCGCGCCCAAAGGCTTTAGCGGTGAATGCGAAAAGTACGCCCGTCGCGACGGAGAAACCAGCCGTTGAGAGCAGCAGGATCTGCGCGACGAGGCCACCAACGATCCAAGCGATGGGGCGGAAATCATCCTTGCTGCGGGCAGGAAATCCGTTCCGCAGGGCAGAGATAACCGTACCGATGGCAAGGACCACCATCCCCGTGGCAACGACATAGGGGAAAACCGTGGGGCCGACGCGCTGCTGCAAAGGCGGTACGCGCATCTGGCTGGTCTGCCAGAAAATGACGATGGCGATGCCCGCCAGGATCGCGGCGATGACAAGCGCCGCCCCATCGGGGCGGCGCTCAGGCTGTGGTGAGCCAGTGGTCATTGAACGAGGCCGATATCTTTCAGGATCGTTTCAGTTGCGGCAATGTCTGAAGCAAGCTGAGCCTCGAAGTCGGCGCCGTCAAGGTAGGTGTCGACCCAGCCCTTGGTCTCCAGCGCTGTCTGCCAGGAGGCAGACTCGGCCATGGCCTTCACGTCGGCTGTGATGGCAGCCTTCTGCTCGTCGGTGATGCCGGGCGCGGCAGCAACCATGCGCCAGTTCTGGACCGCGATGTCGACCCCGGCTTCGCTCAGCGTCGGAGCATCGAAGCCCGGCACCCGTTCGTCGGTCGAAACGGCGATGAGGCGGAGTTCACCGGCGTCGATCTGCGAGGCAAACTCACTGATGCCGGAAATGCCGACGGTTACCTGGCCACCGAGAATGGCGGCGAGAGCTTCACCACCGCCGGAATAGGCGATGTAGTTGACCTGGGTCGGATCGACGCCAATGGTCTTGGCAATGAGGCCTGCCGTGATGTGGTCAACGCCACCGGCCGAACCACCGGCCCAGGACACGGCGCCGGTATTGTCCTTCAGCTTGGCAACGAGATCATCCATCGACTGGATGTCGGACGCTGCCGGAACAACGATGCCCACGGCTTCACCGGTCAGACGGGCGATGGGGGTGACGTTGGCGAGCGTGACGGGCGATGCGTTGGTCAGGATAGCGCCGACCATGACATAGCCACCGACGATCAGAGCGTTCGGATTGCCCGCGTCCTGATTGGCGAACTGGGCAAGACCGATCGTGCCGCCGGCACCCGGAACGTTGGTAACCTGGACGTTGCCAGAAATGCCTTCAGCGACCAGCGCTTCCTGCATGGTACGGGCAGTCTGGTCCCAGCCGCCGCCGGGGGCAGCAGGGGCGACAATGGTGTAGTCGGCAGCAAAGGCAGTGACAGTCATGGCGCTGGAAACCAGCGCCGCGAGAAACAGCTTGTTCATAGAACCTCCCAAAAACAAGACGAACGTCTTTGCGTTCATAATGGGGAGCTTAGGCTCAGAGTCTGTCAGAGTCCTGTCACGATTATTGGCTGCAGCACGTCCCTGGGAGAGCGGACAATTCAACGTCTCGGGTCGACAAGCACGCGGCCTTTCACCTGCCCCTGAATTATATCGGCCGCCTTGGCGGGCAGGTCTCCGAGACCGATCTCCTCGACATTGCCCTGATAGGCAGCAAAATCGAACAGACTTGAGAGGCGGTTCCAAGCCGCGACGCGGGTTTCATAAGGCTGCATGACGCTATCGATGCCCAGAATGTTTACCCCGCGCAGGAGGAAGGGCAAGATATTGGTATTGAGGGCGATGCCCGCTGCATTGCCAAGGCTGGCGACCGAGCCGTCGTAGGCGATCTGGCGCAAGAGCTTGCCCAGAACATCACCACCAACGCAGTCGACTGCCGCTGCAAAACGCGCTTGTTCCAGGGGCTTATCAGGTTGAACCAGGAACTCGGCGCGATCGATGATGGTGTCCGCGCCAAGGGCGTTGAGCATGTCAGCATGCTGCGGGCGACCGGAGAGCGCGACCACCCTGTATCCGAGGCGATGCAATAGAGCGACGGCAATGGAACCTACGCCGCCAGCCGCCCCGGTGACGAGCACCTCTCCGCGCTCAGGGGTCAGCCCCTGGGTCTCAAGTCTATTGATGGCCAGCATGGCCGTAAGTCCGGCTGTACCGATGACCATGGCATCGCGACTGGAAAGGCCTGGCGGCAGAGGAACGAGCCAATCACCTTTGACGCGGGCCTTTTCGGCATAGCCGCCCCAATGTGTCTCGCCAACGCGCCAGCCAGTCAGCACCACCGCATCACCGACACCGTAGCGCGCATCATCGCTGGCGGAGACGCGACCGGCAAAATCGATTCCGGCGACATGCGGATAGGAGCGGACGAGTCTGCCCAGTCCAGAGAGACACAGCCCATCCTTATAATTGAGACCAGCCCAGTCGATATCAACCGTGACATTGCCTTCCGGCAGGCGGGCATCATCCAAAAGCTCCACTGAAGACGCGGTCTTGCCCTCGACGGGCGCCTGGGTGACGAGTGCGCGAAAACTCAATGTAGTCTCTCCTCTGCCCGCAACGCGGTGCGGCTCGACGCCATTGTTGCCGCAAATGGCGTGGCAGAGAAAGGCACTCGATCGTTACGTTTCCCGCTAATCGAACATTTCGCTGGTCACGATGCGGTCCGGCGCCAGAAAGAGTGCATTCATCGGCCCCTTCTGGAAGATCGAGCGGCTGATATTGCCGGTGGGCCCGAGGCTGGACCACCCATCCTGCCGGATAAAAGCCGTGAGCATGGGGCGGATATCTCCCTGAATGCCAGCACCGGTATAGAGCGCGATATCGGCGTCTCCCTCGCCCTCGATCTGCGCGAGCGGAAGGCCGCAGAATGTCAGTCCAAGCGGATTGTCCGGGCCCAGGCGATAGCCGACGATCTGCGCGCCGCTGGCATCAACCCCGATTTCGCTCATGGCGTCTTCCGTGATCCTGTCCACCAGCTCAGCAGGAAACGCCCGCTCGTGTTCGGCCAGAAGATAGATACAGGTATTGTAGACCGCGTCGGCGACCGTGGTGTCCTGCGTAAACATCAGGGCGGGCGGCAGGGCCGAGCGGGTGAGGAAATAGTCTTCACCCAGAACAATGTCATAGGTCTCGTCTGGGCCCATGGACACGATATAGCCCAAGATATTTTCGTCCACATTCCAGCTCACAAGCTGGCGGATCATGAGAGCTATGTCGTCACGGCTGGCGCCGAGAACGGTGTCGAGACCATAGGTGGCCACGAGCTCGCCCAAATCATCCGAGGCGAAATAGGGTGCGTGAAAGCCCAGGATCGCCCCCGGGGCAATCATGCGGTCGATATAAATCCCGACGCCGCTCTGGGTGGAATAGCCGGTGCCGCCAAGAAAGGCGAACGCACAGGCGGAATAACACTGAGCGCCGGGCTCGACCATTGAAGCAATGCGATTGTCGCGCAGGAACTGGGCCAGCTTGAGCCCTTCGATGTAGTTGCCACCAGGGCTGCTGAGCGTAATGACGGCGCAGTTTCCGCCGCTCTCGGGAAACTGTTCAAAGCCACAGGGGATATTTTCGTTGAACAGCTTCGTGAGGCTTTTGAGATCACCCTCCAGCACCGGGCCGTCGAAATGAATGTGCGGAACAGGATGGGCTGCTGAATAATACTCGGACACCAGCTCGACTTCGGCAGCAACAATTGGTGCCGCCATCATTGGGAGAAGCACCGCCAATACCGCGCCAAGTTTCATCGCATTGCCTCCGTAATTTGAAGGAATAGTACCCAGAAAATTCTGGTAGCCACACCCTGTTCAGGGGCAGTGCGGACGCAAAACAACAGCTAGAGCACAGCGATGACGCTGCCAAAAAGTTGGAACTTTGCCGTTATTGTCCTGAGCAATGCCTTGCCTCTGCTGGGTGTCTTCATGCTGGGGTGGGACATCTACACGCTGCTGATTTTCTATTGGCTCGAGACGGCTGTTATCGCGTTCTGGACGGTGCTGACGCTGGCGTTCAATATTGGCGACCCGGTCCTCCGTAGCCAGAATGGCAGCGCCGCCTCCCAGGGACCCGGCAGCTTTGTCGGGGTGATTGTCCTGCTACACTCGGGCGCCTTTCTCGCCATCCACCTCTATCTGGTGAGCTCGCTCTATGGCGGGAATTGGCCCGGACACCTCGATTCCCCGGCAAGGTTTGTCCAGACCTTTGTCTTTGAGCAAAAGCTGTGGCCGATGCTGGCCTTCATCTTTATCCATCGGGGGGTGATTTTTCTGGAAGACCGCCGACAGGAGGACGTCACGCCGCTCGTTTACGGCCTCTACGCCCGCATAGTCGTGATGCAGGTGGTCATCATTGTCGGGGCTTGGGGCGTCTTGATGCTCGGAAGCGGGCTATTCGGCCTGGTGCTGCTCGTCGGCATGCGAACAGCGCTGGACCTGTTCTGGCCGCAGATCCTTACCTATGCGATCCGGGTCGGCACGAAGCCCAGCTAAGTCTATTCGTCGCCGAGTGCGCGCTGGCGCTCAAGATAGGCGATGGCGCTGGTGTAGCGACCGTGCAGAACGGCAAATCGGCGAAGCGTCGAATCCGGAATTCTCAGCCCCTCCAGTTCTTCGTGAAGGTCCTTGAAGAGATTTTCGATCTCTCCGGCCTCTTTGAAGAGATTGTCGATCTGATCTTTGGTCAAACGTACGAGTGTCGCCATGGCGGTTCTCCCTGCACTAACGACGCCGGGGCCGCACGAAGGTTCCACGCCGATCTATTCGGGTTTCCAGACCGGTGAAGCCTCTCGGGGCAAGGGCCCCATAATGATGATGTCCTCGCCACGCCGCATGGCAATATTCATTCGGAACGAATTGCCGACGCGTTCGGACCGCTCGATGAAAAGAGTGGCAATGTCTGGCGGGCAAAGCTCGGTGACGGTTTCGCGGAAAAGGCGCAGCCAGCGCATGAAATGAGCATCGCCCAGTTCCGGAATGGCGAGGTGCTTCGGCATGGGTCGGCCACCATAGCGACCGGTGCCGAGCAGCATTGAGCTCCAGAAATCGGCGATGGTGGCGAGATGGGCGGTCCAATCGGGTCCATCAATGACGCGATTGAATACCGGACCGATAACGTCGTCCTGTCGGGCGCGCGCATAAAACTCGTCGACAACGGCGCGGATCAGCGCCTCGTCGAGCCCCTCGGGCGTATTCCAGCCGATGCGGTGAAGCTGGTTGCCTGGCTGATCAGACATTGGCTGCCGGCTTGATGGTATAGGAGCAACGGCGCCCGCCGGAGACGATGTGATCTGTTCGCTCGATTTCAACTTCCGGTCCAAGCACCGAGCGGAAGACATCGAGTTCAGCGCGGCAGAATCCCTGGCATGCCGTTGCCGCCGCGCAGATCGGGCAATGATTTTCGACCAGCAGAAGAGTGCCATCCGGCTGTTCGGTCCAGGCGGCCATATAGCCCTCCTGGCTCCGGAGTTCGGTCAGAGCCGCAACGCGTGATTTAAGGTCAGTAGCCGGAGCGACGGCGTGCTCATAGGCCTTCCTGGTCTGGGCCTCGCGGATGGAAATGATGGTTTCCATGGCATCCTCGCCCAGATGGCTCTGGACGATTTCAAGCAATTGCACGGTCAGCGCCGCATGGGTGTCCGGGAAGCGGGCCTGCGCTGCGGCAGTCAGGCTCCAGAGCTGTGTCGGCCGACCGACGCCGGCTGACGCGCTGCGCGACTCGACCAGGCCCTCATCCGCAAGGCGCTGCAACTGCTGCCGCGCGGCCTCGCTGGTGGTTCCGAGAACGGCGCTGAGTGCAGCGGCGGACATCTCGCCTTGCATCTTGAGCGCCATGAGAATGCGCTCGGCCGGGCTGCGAGGAGACCACGCCACGTTTTCCAAGCCCGAGCTTGACATATCTGCGGAAAGGGTTTTCAAAGCCATCATTTGGATAATTACCCCGGTCC
>JAAZLP010000316.1 GCA_012799265.1 Phyllobacteriaceae bacterium
ACGCCCAGCACCATTGTCATTGGCCGGTTTGAAAACCAGATTTCTTGGATATGCCGCCCCGACTATGAGGGCGAAGGGCGCATTGCCCATCGTCACACCGCGAACCATAATCAGCCTTCCTGTCAACTTTCGAGAGCTTATTGTTTTTTGGTGCTCTCTTGTTGCTGCCAATCTAGCGCGGCGGTCTCATCATCCGCTTAAAAAACGGGGTTAAGTTTCCCTTGTCTCAAAATGGGTTAGCAGATCGTGACACCGGGTAAGGCCCGATTAACCGCTCTTGCGCCGCCCAAGCTAAAAGACTAGGAAGGGCGCAGTTTCCGCACCCTTTGGTCCCCTCGCGGAGAGGCGATGTCCGCCCCGATCCACAGCGATGCACTTGTCGATGTCGAACTGCTCAAGTCCGCAGCGGTTCACGCTGGCATTATTGCGCTTGGTTTTTTCCGTACGGATCTAAAGACTTGGACCAAGGGCGCCTCATCCCCGGTATCGGAAGCTGACATCGCACTTGATCAGTTTCTCACGCAGGTTCTGCGCGCCCAGCGCACCAACTATGGCTGGCTGAGCGAGGAAACAGCCGACACCCCCGATCGCTTGTCCCATGATCGCGTATTCGTTGTTGACCCCATCGATGGCACGCGCGGCTTCATCAAGGGTGAGGACAGCTGGACGATATCCCTCGCCGTGGTCGAGAACGGACGACCCGTTGCGGGCGTTGTCTACGCGCCAGTACGCGATGAGATGTTTGAGGCAACCTTGGGCAATGGCGCCCGACTTAATGGCCAACGTCTGGTGCCCTCCAAGCGCGAGGGGCATGAACGCATCATCCCCGCGCCGGCTGCGGTTCATAACGAGCTGGCGGCACTTGACCTCCCTTATCGCAAGGGTCCCGCCTATCCCTCACTCGCCTATCGCCTTGTACAGGTCGGCGCTGGTGGCCTTGATGCCGCTTGCGCGCGCCGGGGTGCTGAGGACTGGGATATTGCTGGCGCTCACATCATCTTAGAAGAGGCCGGAATTGACCTCATTGATGTGTGCCACGGCGTTCCGCGCTATAATAAGCCGGACACCCGGCACACAGCGCTCGCTGCCAGTGCGGACCCCACGCTGTCAAAGCCCTTGCAAGACGCCCTTAGGGTTGTTTATGGCTGCCCATCAGGGGACAGTAATTAAAAGGAAGGGAACTCCAGATGAACGATCAACCGTCAAAGCAACTGCTTCACTTGGTTATCGGCGGTGAAGTTTCCGGCCCGAAAGGCACGGAATTCAAAAATCTCGACGAAGTCGATATTGTCGGCGTCTATCCCAATTATGACGCTGCTTACAAGGTATGGCGCGGCAAAGCACAGCAGACGGTCGATAACGCGGAAATGCGTTACTTCGTTGTCCACCTGCACCGCCTGCTCGATCCAAGCTCGGACGACTGATTTATTCGCTTTCCCCGATGGAACGCCGATAGGCGGCAAAGGCCGCCTCGGCGTCAGCGTAGGCTTCCTGAAGGTCAACGCTCCAGTAGGTCAACTCTTCAATGGGAATCGGCTTACCCGTTACCTCACAACGCACAAACGTTCCCTGTTTGACGACGACATAGTCGGCATCAAGGTAGCGCACCTGCGCTTCAGAAGGGGAAAAGCCGGAATCCAGAATGTTCATCATGGGCTCTTAATACTCGCGTTTTGAGCGCCGGTCAAAAGAGGCTTTCCTGTTCGCCGCCATCGGCACGAGGCTTGCGCTTCGGGGCGGAAGGTGCACCCGAAACCGTGGCATCGATCCGACCCTCGGCGACCGTAACCACTAGTCCTTCACCGGGATTTACCGCTTGAGGCGAAGTGACAATGTTACCGTCGCTATCCGCGACCAGCGCAAACCCACGATCGAGAATGCGGCGATAGCTCAATGTTTCGAGCAGCTTCGACACGCCATCAAGCTCGCGACGCTTGTCGAGCAGGCGACGCTGGAACGCTGGCTGCAGTCGCGCAATAAGCGGGCGTGCCTTGAGCTCGGCGCGGTTGGCGAGATTTCCCAGCGCAATCGGCGCACGGGCACCAATGCCAGCAAGCCTTGTCCGATAGTCGGCTGCACGTTTGCCCAGTATCTCGGGCCGCAGCCGTTG
>JAAZLP010000317.1 GCA_012799265.1 Phyllobacteriaceae bacterium
GGAGTTCAAGCCCGTGCCGCTCGCCAAACTCCCGCATGATCTGCTTGGTCAGCAGCATGCCGCCCGGGAAAATGTAGCGCTGGATGAAGTCGGGGCCCGAGCGGTAATGCTCAAAGTCCTCTTCCCGGATGGTGATCGCCTGGATCGCAGCGGTTCCGCCGGGCTTCAGGCGGTCGTGTAGCGTCTGGAAATAGCTCGGCCAGTTGTCCTCGCCCACAGCCTCAATCATCTCGATCGAAGCGATGTGGTCATATTCACCGGTCGTGTGCCGATAGTCCTCGAACACGAGTTCGGCAAAATTGTCCAAGCCCTGGCGAGCCAGGCGCTCTTTGCCATAGCGGAGCTGTTCGGCCGAGAGGGTGATCCCCCGCAGGTGCGCCTTGTAATCCCGCGCCACAGTCTCAGCGAAGCCGCCCCAGCCGCAGCCGATCTCCAGGACTGTCGAGCCGGCTGTGATACCGGCCATATCAGCCACACGATGATATTTGGCCAACTGCGCGGCTTCCAGGCTCTGGTCACCGGAGGTGAACACCGCCGAAGAATAGGTCATGGAGGGGTCAAGCCACTGACCATAGAAGTCATTACCGAGGTCATAGTGCTCGGCGATGTTCTTCTTGGAGCCTTCCAGGGTATTGCGGCGCGACAGGTGATAATGCAGATCGCCGGCCGCCTTGCGGAAGAAGCCGTTATTGGCGGCGTCGAACATGTCCCGATTCTGCAGGAAGAAACGGAAGATGGCCGTCAGATCGTCGGAATCGATATCGCCATTCATGTAGGCAGCGGCAAAGCCAACCGTACCGCGCTGCATGGCCTCGTTGAGGACCTTGAAATTATTGAGCCGAAGGGTGGCGTGGTCGCCCGGATTACCCTGCCCCACGGTCCGACTGCGGCCATTGGGGAATACAACCGTGAGGGAGCCATGTTTTGGCTTACCGATGAGCGAAACGCCCACGCGTTCAACGAGCCAGGACGTGAAATGCGTCCAGAGAGATACACCTGATGCGGTGTGGTCGACGGCAGTTTTTGTCATGCGCCGCTTGGTCCAAATACGCGTTTAACGGCGACCGGCCAGAAGCTGTCGCCAAATAATTCAGCGTCAGAGGCATCATGTGGTGGGCCAAACGGGGCTTTCCGCATGTGTGCCACACGCATAGTTTAGCCGCGAGAATGGGATATGCAAGCGGCAGTTATGTAGAGGCCAACTGAGGACAGTCAGGCCTCACAAGACATAACGCGTTGAGGCGCCTAATGGATCACCGCGCAGGGCGGGCAATATCGGTTAGACGAAACTGGACTTGCTCGCGCCCCTGATAATGGTCGAGCGACAGGGCGCCTGCGAAATGCAAAGGCTGGTCATTGTCCCGGAGCAGGACGTCGCCGATCGGCGTACCAGCGGCGCGGAAGGCGATTGCCTTGAGGCGCGCACCATCATCCGAAGTCAGCGTGAAGCTGACATGTCCGCCCTTCCCCACGACTTGCGGGAAACGTGCCCGGTGTGCCGGAAAAGCGAATACAGGCGACGGATTGCCCGAGCCATAGGGACCGGCCCGCTCGATTGAATGAAGCAGGTCGACCGTTGCGCCGCGGGCGGTCAAGGCCGCATCGACTTTGAGGGAAGAGGCGGCGCGTGCGGACGCAACGCTATTTGCCAACCTTTCGGCGAGGAACGCTCTGAATGGTCCGAGGTCGCCGTCGCGCAGAGTGACGCCTGCCGCCATGGCGTGGCCGCCGCCCTTCGGGATTAGGCCCGTTTCTACCGCTTCGATCACGACACTACCAAGGTCCACGCCCGGCATGGAGCGCCCTGAACCGGTGCCCGTGCCATCAGGCGCCAGGGCAATGGCAAAGGCAGGTCGGTCAAATCGCTCCCGAAGACGCGCCGCCACAAGCCCGACAACGCCGGGGTGCCAGCCAGCAGATGCCAGCACGAGCACTGGCGGTCCCTCACCGCCACCGATCTCGAGTTCGGCCGTGGCACAGGCCTCTTCGACCGCCTCTACCTCGATGCGCTGCCGCTCGTTGTTGAGTTCATCCAACTGGGCGGCGATGACCATGGACTGATGCTCATCATCCAAAGCGAGGAGCCGCGTGCCGAGCGCGGCATCGCCGATGCGACCGCCCGCATTGATGCGCGGGCCGAGCAGGAACCCCAGATGATAGGGATTGAGTGGACCATTGATCCGCGCCGCGAGGCCCAGCGCAGCGAGGCCGGGCTTCTCGCCACGCCGCGCAACTTCAAGGCCGCGCAGGACGAAGGCGCGGTTGAGCCCGATCAGGGGAACAACGTCGCAGACGGTAGCAAGCGCCACGAGATCAAGGAGCTTCATCAGATCCGGCAGCCCGGTATCGCCGCGCAGGCGAAGCACCCGGTTGACCGCTACCAGCACCATGAAAGTGACGCCAGCGGCACAGAGATAACCCAGGCCCGAAATATCATCCGGTCGGTTCGGATTGACCAATGCTGTCGCCGGCGGGAGGTCGTGATCAGAAAGGTGATGGTCGATGACGAGCACATCTACGCCCCGCTGACGTGCATGGGCGATGGGACCATCGCTGGTGGTACCGCAGTCCAGGGTAATGATGAGACTGGCGCCGCCATCGATCAGCTTGTCCATGGCTGCAATATTGGGGCCATAGCCTTCGAAGATGCGGTCCGGGATGTGCACCTGCGGCTCGATGCCGA
>JAAZLP010000318.1 GCA_012799265.1 Phyllobacteriaceae bacterium
AAGACGCAACATGGCGTCCGTCAGCTGGATTTCGCCCCCGGCGCCGCGTTCCTGGTTTTCCAGAAGATCGAAGATCTCAGGCTGCAGGATATATCGGCCGTTGATGTAAAGGTTCGACGGGGCCGTGCCCTTCGCCGGCTTTTCGACCATGCCGGTGATCTCAAACCCCGTGTGCAACGGTGCGCCCTTGGCGACGACACCGTACTTGTGCGCCTCTTCCGGATCGCACTCCTGTACGGCAACGACGTTGTTACCGGTCCGCCGGTAGAGCTCCACCATCCCCTTCAGGCAGCTTTCTTCGGACTGCATGATCATGTCGGGGAGCAGCAGCGCAAACGGCTCGTTGCCGACGAGATCGCGCGCACACCAAACTGCGTGCCCGAGACCCAGCGGCTCCTGCTGACGGGTAAAGCTTGTCTGCCCCGGCAAGGGCTGCAGCGCGCGCAACTTGTCGAGCTGGCTCTGCTTGCCACGCTGTTCGAGCGTGTCATAGAGCTCAAATTGGATATCGAAGTGATCCTCGATGACCGCCTTGTTGCGGCCCGTGACGAAGATGAAATGCTCGATGCCTGCCTCGCGCGCTTCATCAACCACATACTGGATCACCGGCCTGTCGACGACGGTCAGCATCTCTTTCGGGATCGCCTTGGTGGCGGGTAGAAAGCGCGTGCCCAGACCGGCGACAGGAAAAACAGCTTTACGTACTTTTCTCATCTCTGCTCCCGATTGAGACCATGCAGAATTTGACGTCTGACGATGCCTGCGTACTCTCGCATACATTATCAGCTAAGGATTGACGCTATGTAAGCAGGAGGGAATTAGCTCGACGGCGTGAGGCGTGGTAAACGTTTCCCTAACTTCCATGGTCAATAATTGGTTCCCTCAACGAGGTATATAGGAGGCTTCCATGACCGCACGGGTATTCGCGAACAAATGGAGCTTGTCCCTTAAGACAGCTTTGGTCGCACTGACCATGTCCGCCATGAGCGCCCCCGCATCAGCAGACGCCAAGTTCCAACGCTGGATCGGAGAATTCCGCAACACTGCGCTGTCCAGCGGCGTCAGCCGTTCCACGTTTGATCGTGCGTTTGCAGGTGTTACGGCCCCCGACCCCGAAGTTTTGAAGCTGGCTACCAACCAGCCCGAATTCAACGCGCCGGTCTGGCAGTATTTTGACAATCAGGTCAATGACCAGTCGATTGCCAATGGTCGAAATATGGCGAAACAGCATCGGCGTACGCTGGATGCGGTGGAAAAGCGGTTCGGCGTAGATCGCCATATCGTACTCGCAATCTGGTCGATCGAGTCTCGCTACGGGGAGGCGCTGCAGAATGAGCGCGTCATGCGCAATGTTGTGCGCTCGCTATCGACACTGGCTTATGCGGACAAACGTCGCCAGAAATTCGGTCGCCAGCAGCTCATCGCGGCGCTGAAAATTCTCCAGAATGGTGACGTGAGCGCGCAGCAGCTTACCGGGTCCTGGGCCGGCGCCATGGGCCACACCCAGTTCATCCCCACCAGCTACCAGACCTGGGCCGTCGATATGGACGGCAACGGCAAGCGCGACATCTGGAATTCAATCCCTGACGCGCTTGGGTCAGCTGCAAATCTTCTGCGCCAGAATGGCTGGCAGCCCGGTCATGCGTGGGGTTATGAGGTCGTGCTGCCTGCTGGTCGCAAGTTCCCCTCGGGGCGAGCTACGCTTGCCGAGTGGCAGCGCATGGGCGTCGTCCGCGCCAACGGTCAGGCTTTCCCTCGTCCAGGGGACAGGGCAGAACTCAAGGTGCTTGAAGGGCGCGATGGCCCGGCCTTGCTCGTCTTGCACAATTTCAACATGTTGAAGCGGTACAACAATTCCGACCGATACGCGATCGCGGTAGGCCTGTTGGCCGATCAGATTGCCGGCCATCCGCCACTACGCAACGACTGGAACCGCCCGTTCACGAGACTGTCGACGGCTGAAACGCAAGA
>JAAZLP010000319.1 GCA_012799265.1 Phyllobacteriaceae bacterium
CAGGATCAAGAAGGCTGGCAACAAGGTCGGCGCCATCGCTGGCGATCTGGCTGCTGTCGAAGAAATGTATGCGCTCAAGGCACTGCTGGCTTCCATTGGCTCAGGCATGACCGATGTGCGCCCCGCCATGTCGGGCATCGATCCGTCCATGCCGCGCTCGGCCTATATCTTCAACCCGACCATTGCCGGGATCGAAGAAGCTGACGCAATCCTGATCATCGGCTCGAACCCGCGCCATGAAGCTGCGGTTCTCAATGCCCGCATCCGTAAGACCTGGCGTGCGAAGAACGTGCCGATCGCCGTCATCGGTGAACAGGTCGACCTGACTTATGACTATGACTACCTCGGTAGTGGTTTCGAAACGCTGGCCGATCTGGCGGCGGGTAATGGCGCCTTTGCCAATATTCTGGCCAATGCCAAGAACCCGCTGATCATCGTCGGTGAGGGCGCTGTCTCGCACGCCTCGCTCGGTAAGCAGGTTGGTCGCGACACCATTGCTCTGGCCGCCAAGCTGGCGTCGGGCCCCAATGTTGCAGAAGGCTGGAACGGCTTTGCGCTGCTGCACAGTGCAGCAAGTCGTGTCGGTGGCCTCGATATCGGTTTCGTCCCGCATGACGGCGGTGTCTGCTCGGCTGACCAGATCGCTCTGGCCGGCAAGGGTGAACTCGACGTGCTCTTCCTGCTCGGCGCTGACGAATACGACACGTCGGCCATGGGCAAGGCCTTCGTGGTCTATATCGGCTCGCATGGCGACAAGGGCGCGACCCGCGCAGATGTTATCTTGCCGGGCGCTGCCTATACCGAAAAGTCGGGCACCTATGTCAACACCGAGGGCCGCGTGCAGGTGACCAACCGCTCTGTGTTCCCGCCGGGTGAGGCAAAGGAAGACTGGGCCATAATTCGTGCCCTGTCGGGCGCCATTGGCCAGCCGCTTCCGTACAATTCGCTGGCCCAGCTCCGCGCTGCCATCTACGCAGAATTCCCGCATCTGGCCCGCATCGACGAAATCGCACCGGGCTCGGTGGCTGATATCGCCAAGCTTGGCAAGGCAGCCATCAAGACCAAGTCGGCGCCCTATGCGTCGCTGGTCCGTGACTTCTATCTGAGCAATCCGATTGCTCGCGCTTCGGCAACGATGGGCGAATGCGCTGCCATGGCAGCCGGCCTCAAGCAGGCAGCGGAGTAGGGGAGTATTATGGACTTTATTCTCGCTGCTCTCGACTACCTGCTCGGCATCCCCTTTCTCGGTTGGGGCGTGCATGTAGGGTTTGTCTATAAGGCATTGGCGCTGCTGGTCTTTCTGCTGCTGTTCACCGCCTTCATCCTCCTCGCCGACCGCAAGGTCTGGGCGGCGGTACAGCTGCGCCGCGGTCCGAACGTGGTTGGCCCGTTTGGCCTGTTGCAGTCCTTCGCCGACCTCATCAAGTTCGCGCTGAAGGAAGCCATCATCCCTGCGGGTGCGGACAAGGTGCTGTTCCTCGCCGCGCCGCTGATCACCGCGACCCTGGCCCTTGGTGGCTGGGCCGTTGTGCCGGTGTTCGAAGGATGGGCAATGGCCGACATCAATGTCGGCATCCTCTACCTGCTCGCCATCTCGTCGCTCGGCGTCTATGGCGTGATCATCGGTGGCTGGGCGTCGAACTCGAAATATCCGTTCTTCGGCTCGATCCGCGCTGCGGCGCAGATGGTGTCGTACGAAGTCTCGATCGGTCTCGTGATCATCACGGTCCTGCTCTGCGTCGGGTCACTGAACCTCAACGACATCGTCGTCGCGCAGCAGGAAATGGGTCTGGCCCATATGCTGGGCGTGCCGTGGCTCTCGTTCCTCAACTGGTTCTGGCTGCCGCTCTTCCCGATGTTCGTGGTGTTCTACATCTCGGCTCTGGCAGAAACCAACCGCCCGCCCTTCGATATGGCTGAAGGTGAATCTGAGCTCGTCGCCGGCTTCATGACCGAATATTCGGCCACGCCTTACATGCTCTTCATGCTGGGCGAGTACATCTCCATTCTCCTGATGTGCGCCATGACCACCATCCTGTTCCTGGGTGGCTGGGCTGCGCCTATCGACCTGCCGCCTTTCACCTGGATCCCGGGTGTGGTGTGGTTCTTCCTTAAGGTGAGCCTCGTCTTCTTCATGTTCGCCATGGCCAAGTCCATCGTGCCGCGCTACCGCTATGACCAGCTCATGCGTATCGGCTGGAAGCTCTTCCTGCCGCTGTCGCTGATCATGGTGGTCATCGTTGCTTTCGTCCTCCAGCTCACGGGCTGGGGCTGGAACGGGGGAGTCGCCTGATGCGTGCCGGTCAACTCGTCAATACGCTGCTGCTGAAAGAGTTCGTCTCGGCCTTCTTCTTGGCCATGCGCTACTTCTTTTCGCCCAAGCCGACCATCAACTACCCGTTCGAAAAGGGTCCTGTGTCGCCGCGCTTCCGTGGTGAGCATGCCCTGCGTCGCTACCCTAATGGCGAAGAACGCTGCATTGCCTGCAAGCTTTGCGAAGCGATCTGCCCGGCACAGGCCATCACCATCGAAGCCGGTCCGCGCCAGAACGACGGTACCCGTCGCACCGTGCGCTACGACATCGACATGGTGAAGTGCATCTATTGCGGCTTCTGCCAGGAAGCCTGCCCGGTGGATGCCATCGTCGAAGGCCCGAACTTCGAATTTGCAACCGAAACGCGCGAAGAGCTCTACTTCAACAAGGAAAAGCTCCTGGCCAATGGCGATCGGTGGGAGCGCGAAATCGCTGCCAATATCGCCGCTGACGCACCGTATCGTTGAGAGGGAAGAGCATGACCCTTCCACTGTTCTTCTTCTATCTGTTCTCGGCGGTGGCCGTCGCGTCGGCCTTCATGGTCATTTCGGCGCGCAATCCAGTTCACGCCGTGCTGTTCCTGATCCTGACCTTTGTGAACGCCGCTGGCCTCTTCATGCTGACCGGTGCCGAGTTCCTGGCGCTGATCCTGATCGTGGTTTATGTCGGCGCCGTCGCCGTGCTCTTCCTCTTCGTCGTGATGATGCTCGACGTCGACTTCGCACAGGCACGCAAGGGGCTGCTGCAATATGCGCCAATCGGTATCGTGGTGGGTCTCGTCCTGCTGCTTGAACTGCTGCTGGTCGCGGGCACCTTCGTGGTTTCGCCTGAAGTAGCTGGTTCGGCAGCGCTGCCGATCGACGCCACAGTTGAAAATACGCGGGCCCTCGGACAGGTGCTCTACACGCGCTACGTCTTCCTCTTCCAGGGTGCTGCGGCAGTGCTGCTGGTCGCCATGATCGGCGCGATCGTGCTGACCCTGCGTCACCGGCCGGGGATCAAGCGTCAGAATACGGCGGCACAGCTGGCTCGCTCGGGCAGCGATCTCAAGGTCGTCAAGGTCAAGAGCGGACAGGGGCTATAGGGGGTTATC
>JAAZLP010000320.1 GCA_012799265.1 Phyllobacteriaceae bacterium
GAGCCATGTTGCTGCCAAGGTGCCGGGCGACATATCCTCACGCACCGGGATTGTCGGGTGCCGCCGGGAGGGGCTGATGGGGCGGATTGCGCTCGTACTGTTGTCGTTGCTCTACGTCGTTCCTGCCAAGGCGCAGGAATGCGTCGTGCTGCTGCACGGGCTCGCGCGCACCGAGGCGTCCTTCCTGGTCCTGGAAGAGACGCTGGAAGCTTTCGGCTATCAGGTCGTCAGCGAGACCTATCCCTCGACAAAACTGCCGATCGAAGAGTTGCTGGGTCACGTCAGCACCGCCGTGTCCATGTGCGAAAGCGACAAGGTCCACTTCGTCACCCATTCGATGGGGGGCATCCTGCTTCGCGCGTGGTTGCGAGAAACCTGGCAGCTGCCGCTCGGTCGCGTCGTCATGCTCGCCCCGCCAAATCACGGCTCAGAGGTCGTGGACGTGTTTGGCGAATTGCCCCTCTTCGACATGGTCAACGGCCCCGCGGGAAAGCAGCTGGGCACCAGCTCCGACAGTTTTCCCAATCGCCTGCCGGACGCGGATTTCGAAGTTGGTATCATTGCCGGCAACCGGTCGATCAGTCCGATCCTGTCGATGTCGTTCGAAGGACCGCATGATGGCAAGGTGTCGGTGGAGAGCACCAAGCTTGAGGGAATGCGCGACCACATCGTCCTGCCGGTCACGCACACTTTCATGATGAACAATCCGCTGGTCATCGCCCAGGTGCTGGAATTCCTGCGCAATGGACAATTCGATCACGACATAACGTTCAGCCAGGCGCTGATGAAGATTGTCGATTTCTAGCAGTCACTTGTTTCAGGCGTCGCGCCAGACCACGGGAACTATGTCCGTTGGGGTATTCGCCGCGCGATATCCGCGTGGCTCCGGTATCGCCCGGTCGTCCCTTCTGAAGCCAGAACCCACAAAGGCCGAAGCTTGCGCTCCGGCCTTCGTCCCCGTCCCCATCATCTCCTGCCATTGCCCCCAAAGGCCGGAGAGATGGTCCACGCCATGGCTGCCAGATGCTGTCATCTGGCAGGTAAGGTCTAGTGCGACAGCAGTGTCGGGCGCTTTGGCGTCTTCAGCACGTGGGTGGTTGCGCCACCCAGGAAGAAGTCGCGAATGCGCGAATGTCCGAACGCGCCCATGACGACCAGATCAGCGTCGGCAGCAGCCTCATCAAGCACCTCGCCGACGGAACGGCCATTCTTCTCGATTTCCTTCAGCGTCACAGTCACGCCGTTACGCGCCAGATGCGTGGCGAGTTCGCTGCCGGTTGCGGTCTGCGGAAGCTGCTTGTCCTTCGATACGGTTACGACCTCGACCTCGCCAGCGCGCTGGAGCAGCGGCAGGGCGTCAGCGATGGCACGCGCCGCGGCACGACCACCGTCCCATGCGACCATCACCTTGTTGAGCTTGAACTGTCCCTTGTCGTTTTCTGGCAGGACAAGAACCGGCCTGCCGGAGTCGAATGTCAGCGCCTGTACGATGTCAGCGCAGGCCTCGTTCTCACTGAGGAACGGAACGAGCGTCAGGTTGAACAGTCGTGCGCAATCCACGATCGGGTCAATGACGTCGCTGCCATCGGCTGCGGTAACGATCCGGGCGCTGTGTTTGATACCGGCACGACGCGCCTCGTCTTCAAATGCAGCCATCTGCCCCAGCGCGACCTCATGGGCTTCGCGCTGGCGAGCATTCAGCTGCTTTTCCAGCTCGGCACCGTAGGGGTGGTAGGCCACCGGCAGCGGGATGCGAGGCTCGGTCACGGCACAGGTCAGATGTGCGTCGAGTGTCGCCGCGAGGTCGATTGCCTTCTGCAAGGTTGGCAGTGACGCGGTGCGTGGGAAGGATGGAAGCGTAAGAAGAATATCCTTGAACATGAAATTTCCCCCTGAAAATTCGATGATGTAACGCAGGTTATTTTTCCCATGCGCTGGCGTCTACCGCCGTCAGATCCTGCGTGTTGTTACGGGTCTATTCGCTCAAATCGCGCAGAGCCTGCCACTTGAGGACTTCGACGCTGCGAAGGCTCGGAAGCTTGATGACGCCCTTTTCCTTGAGCTTGGTGAACACGCGCGACACCGTCTCGATGGTGAGTCCGAGATAATCGGCAATGTCCATGCGCGACATCGGAAGCTCGGA
>JAAZLP010000321.1 GCA_012799265.1 Phyllobacteriaceae bacterium
GCCGTCGTCAGATCTGGATTGCGCAGGGCGAGGCGCAGCGAACTCTGCGAGCCGAGATGGAAGTCGATTTCGCGCTCAATGAGGGCGCCAGATGAAATGCGGCCGGTCGTCGGTACGCCGGAAATGACTGTCGCGGCATCGCCCTGCGCCTTGAAGCCATTGATGGCCACGGGGCCCTGGGCAATGGCATAGACCTCGCCATCTGCGCCGAGCAGGGGGGTGACGAGCAGTGTGCCGCCCTGCAGGCTATCCGCGTCGCCCAGTGCCGCCACGGAGACATCCATGCGCGAACCCTGCGTCGCGAATGGGGGCAGGTTGGCCGTAACCATGACCGCGGCGACGTTGGCGGTGCGGACGTTCTCGCCCGCCGTGTTGACGCCGAGCCGCTCCAGCATGGATTGCAACGACTGCTTGGTGAAGGGCGAATTGTTGAGGCTGTCGCCGGTGCCGTTGAGGCCTACCACGAGGCCATAGCCCACAAGCTGGTTCTCGCGGACGCCTTCCATATCGACAATGTCCTTGATGCGCGCGGGCGCGGCATGGACAGGAGCGATGGGCGTCAGGACCAAGACGGCGCTGAGCGCTGTGGCAATGACAGAATGGAACAGGCGGTTACGCATCTTCTTCCCCGGCTCGTGCCGCGTCATTCCCATGACGTGGCCTTCGATGGAGTTAATGCCAGAACCGTGCCAGTCCCTCCGTGGTGGCTTAAGCCATTGATAGATAATGGATATTGGCATCCTCATGGAGCTCGGTAGGTTGGCGCTTATGTTTGGTGAGCAATTCTTGCCGGGCGCATTAATGCCTTGTTAACCCTTGTGGGCAGATTTTGCCGACTGAGCTTAGCCAAGTGAGTCAGGCCCTTGCGCATCGACGGTACCAATCGAACGAATGGAGTTGCCGGCCGGTCTTCCGTGGGAAGGTCGGGAAATGCACCTGCCTTCGTGCCGGCAGGCGATCACTCCGTGTCCCGGGCGGCTGGGCCGGCAGCAATGGCTCCCACAGCGGGGATCGAAGCGATCCTCGCCTTGCAGACGGTCGGAGACTTCAGCGAAAGCCGGCGGCGCGCGGTTCAGCGCGGCAGGACGCTTCTTGATCTGCTCGATGACATGAAGACCGATCTGCTTATTGGGTCGCCCAGTCCCGAGCGCCTCGACGCCATGGTCCAGCAGCTCAGTGCGATGCGGGAGCGGGTAGAGCCGGGCATCGATGCCGTTATTGACGATATTGAGCTACGGGTTCGGGTAGAACTGGCCAAGCAGGGGCACTTTCCTCAGTTCTAGCAATTGTCAGCTAGAAATCCTCAAGATGGCGCCAGTTCTCACTTTTTTTGTCAACTAATTGTCATGCGTCGATCCGCGCGTCGCGCAAATGCTTTTCTGCATTAACAAGCCTTAACTTGTGTGCTTGCCCCTGAGACTCACCGCGCATATATAGGCCCCCCAAGGGGTGTTGGAGTTGAGTCTGCGCATGTCTTCTATCGACGTTACGGACTATCGGCCCAGTGAGGACGAGCCGTTCATGAACCCGCGTCAGCGGGAGTATTTCCGGAATAAGCTGCTTTCCTGGAAGGAGGAGATCTTGCGGGAAAGCCGCCTGACTCTCGAGACCTTGCAGGAAGAGAGCCAGAACCACCCAGATATGGCCGACCGGGCCAGCTCGGAGAGCGACCGCTCTCTTGAACTGCGTACCCGTGATCGCCAGCGCAAGCTCATTGCCAAGATCGACTCGGCGCTCAAGCGCATCGAAGACGGCACCTATGGCTATTGCGAAGAAACAGGCGATCCGATTGGCATCGCCCGTCTGGACGCTCGTCCGACGGCGACATTGAGCCTTGAAGCCCAGGAACTGCACGAGCGCCGCGAAAAGGTGTATCGCGACGAATAGGCCAAAGGCCGCTCAATTCAGGAAAGCCCGCAGAGATGCGGGCTTTCTTTTTGCCTAGCGGTTGAAGGCCTCGCGATTGCGATCGTGAATTTCCTTCGCTTCCGCCGTCATTTCCTCGTTGAAGTCGTCGAGTTCGAAGGCCGGGCGGATTTCGATCTCGCTCTCCCCGGTCATAGGGTTTGGGCAGCGCTTTGCCCATTCAACGGCCTCGTCCATGTCCCTCACCTCCCAGATCCAGTAGCCCGAGACCAGCTCCTTGGTTTCAGCGAAGGGGCCATCGATTACTGATCGGTCCGAACCGCTGAAGCGGATGCGCTTGCCGCGTACGGACGGTTTGAGTCCGTCCCCACCGAGCATGATGCCGGCATTGATGAGTTCCTCATTGTAGCGGCCCATGGCCTCCAGCAATTCGGCGCTGGGCATGATGCCATTCTCACTGTCATTGGTGGCTTTCACGAAAACGACGACGCGCATGATCTGTCTCCCTTTGGAGAGGGGCAGGATTGCCCTCTTGCATGGCCGACGAACCGCGGCGACAGGGTTCGACATTTTGCTTTGGGAGTTTCGCGCACTTATTGAAAAAGAGAAAGGCGGGGCCCCTCAAACCCCGCCTCCGGACGACTTCCAGTCGGGGCGTGACTAGAAGCCGAACACGGTGGTGATGCCGGACTGGTTGTCACCGTTCTGCAGGCACTGGGCGTTTGTAGCCTCGCCGAACTGGA
>JAAZLP010000322.1 GCA_012799265.1 Phyllobacteriaceae bacterium
GCGTCAGCGTCGCCAAGCAGACCCTGAGCCGCGAACTGCGCGCCATGGGCTATCGCAAGCTTTCGGCCCGCCCGCGCCATCATGCCCAGGACACCGACGCCATTCCTTCTTTTAAAAAGACTTCCCAGCCCAGTTGGCAGCGATCCGGGCGGCGCTCCCTGCCGGCACGCCAATAGAGCTGTGGTGGCAATGTATGGTTCGCCTCCGGTTTGCAAGAAGAAACGAAGTCCCGACAGACCCTGCTTCAGCGTATCCGGCTTGTTCGTGGGCGAAGGTTGCCCGAGCCACAATGGGAGCCGCTGGGATGCGTTCCTTACAAGACGACCAGATCTTTTGATCTACTGCCACCACCAGGCTTTCTGCACCCGGTTGAAACAGGAGCTCAATCTACTGGAACCATCAGGCTGCGCATCCAATCAGATGCGCGGCACCATCGCATTCTCCTCGCAAGTTATTCAGCCAATCATCTCAAGTGGCGTTCGGCTGAAAGGTTGTGTTCTGTGTCAAGATGGCCCAGATGATCCGAGCTGCCTTGTTGGCGCTTGCCACCACGATCTTGTTGGTGTGCATCCCGCGCTCAACCATGCGCTCCATGAATTCAGTAATGGCGTTCTCCCGCTTCTTGCGGTTGTAGAAGGCGGAGCGCATGCCGTGGATAATCAGTGTCCGGACATAGGTGTTGCCGCGCTTGGATATGCCCAGCAGCGTGGTCTTTCCACCTGTCGATCGTTGCCGCGGAACGAGACCCAGAAAGGCGGCCAGATCGCGGCCGCTGCGGAAGTCCGAGATACTGGCCACGGCGCTGTACAAGGCCGTGGCGACGATCACGCCGACACCAGGGACGGACAACAAGGCCCTGCAAGCGGAGTTGGATTTTGCAAAGGTATCGAGTTCGGAATCGATATCCTTGATACGGGTGTCGATTGCTTCATACTCGGCGGCCAGAGTTGCAAACAAGGCTCGGGAGACCGGGTTCAGTTGGCTCTCGTCGTCGAGCACTTGTCCGCGCAAAAATCGCTCGAAGCGCATCCGGCCCGATCCGAAGACCAGGCCGCGTTCCCGAAGCAGGCCTCGCACCTGATTGACTATTGACGTGCGCGCCGTCACTAGCCGCTGGCGGACCCGATGCAGTGCCTGGATATCGAGCTGCTCCTGCGTTTTGATGCCGACTGAGTGGCGTTCGGGCCGTTGCGCCGCTTCGGCGATGGCGAGCGCATCGTTCCAATCGTTCTTCTGGGCCTTGGCGAAAGGCCGCACGCTTTCCGGTGTAAGCAGTCGCACCTCATGACCCAGAGCCATTAGTTGATGTGCCAGCCAATGGGCGCCGGAGCAGGCCTCGAAGGCAACGGCGATGTGTTCATTGGCGTTCTGATGAAAGAATGAAATCAACCCGGATCGCGTAAACTGCCTGCGAAGAACGACATTGCCCTCCATGCCAAGCCCGATCACGTGAAAGCTGTTCTTGCCGATGTCGATACCGATTTGCTTGAACTTCATGATGCTTCTCCGTTGTTGAACAGCGGAATTATCCACCGATGTGAGGAGGCGAACCATCCCATAAGA
>JAAZLP010000323.1 GCA_012799265.1 Phyllobacteriaceae bacterium
GCGGTTGCGTCGCCATTGGCGTCGTTCTCGCCCGTGGTCGGATCGATATGGCTCGCGACGAGGCGGCTCATATCCGGCGCTGGCGGCGGCGGGGGCTCCGGCTGGCGGATCTGCAGCTCGATATGGGCGAGCTGGGTGGTCACCAGTTCGCGCAGGTTCCCAAGCATGGACTGGAAGAGCTCATAGGCTTCCTGCTTGTATTCGGTCAGCGGATCGCGCTGGGCGATACCACGCCAGCCGACAACCTTGGAGAGGTGGTCAAGCATGACAAGGTGTTCGCGCCAGAGGCCGTCCACCGACTGCAGCAGGATGGACTTTTCCACCTGGCGCA
This sequence comes from Phyllobacteriaceae bacterium, assembly GCA_012799265.1. GTDB lineage: Bacteria > Pseudomonadota > Alphaproteobacteria > Rhizobiales > Devosiaceae > Devosia. Next base: position 332 of record JAAZLP010000323.1, read on the forward strand.
TGATGTCGGCGGAATACTTTTCTTCCTTGTCGGCGATGAGCTTGTCGGCAGCCTCGCGGATGCGCTCCTCGACGACGTCCGGATCGATGCCGTCTTCTTCGGCCCACTGAGCGGCCGGAATATCGACATTGAGATAGGTCTTGGCGGCAGCCTGCAGCTGCTCGGTGTTCCACTGTTCGGGGAAGGAGCGCGGCGGGATCGCCTTGGAGACGACATTGGCGACAACGCCATGGCGCATCTCGGTGATGGTTTCGCTGACGTCGGTCGCATCCATGAATTCGAGACGCTGTTCGAAGATCACCTTGCGCTGATCATTCATCACGTCGTCATATTTAAGGATGTTCTTGCGGATATCGAAGTTGCGCGCTTCGACCTTGCCCTGGGCGCGTTCAATCGCCTTGGTGACCCATGGGTGGGTGATGCTTTCGCCCTGCTCCAGCCCGAGCTTGCCCAGCATGGCGTCCATGCTGTCGATCGGGAAGATGCGCATCAGGTCGTCCTGAAGCGAGAGGAAGAATTTCGAGTGACCCGGGTCGCCCTGGCGGCCGGAACGGCCACGCAGCTGGTTGTCGATACGACGGGATTCGTGCCGCTCGGTACCGATGACCATGAGGCCACCTGCGGCAAGGGCCTTCTGCTTTTCTTCGGCAATGGTGGCCTTGATCTCTTCGATCTTGGCGTCACGCTCTGCACCCTCGAGGCCCGCGGCCTCCTTCTGGATGCGCATTTCGAGATTGCCGCCCAGCTGAATGTCGGTACCGCGACCGGCCATGTTGGTGGCGATGGTGATCGCGCCCGGCAGACCGGCATCCGCGACGATGAAGGCTTCCTGCTCGTGGTGACGGGCATTGAGCACGTTCAGCTGGCCCACGCCCTTCTTGCGCAGGATGTCGGCGAGCATTTCGCTCTTTTCGATCGAGGTGGTACCGACGAGAACCGGCTGACCGCGCTCGTGGCACTCCTTGATCAGCTCGGCAATGGCGTCGAACTTTTCTTCGGCGGTGCGGAAGATGGCGTCATCTTCGTCGATACGCTGAACCGGGAGGTTGGTCGGCACGGTGACCACACCGAGGCTATAGATGTCCGCGAACTCCTCGGCCTCGGTCTCGGCCGTACCGGTCATGCCGGCCAGCTTCTTGTAGAGGCGGAAATAGTTCTGGAAGGTGATCGAGGCCAGGGTCTGGTTTTCGGCCTGGATCTTGACGCCTTCCTTGGCCTCCAGCGCCTGGTGCAGGCCTTCCGAATAGCGGCGGCCCGGCATCATGCGGCCGGAGAACTCGTCAATGATGACCACTTCGTCATTACGGACGATATAGTCCTTGTCGCGGCGGAAGAGCTTGTGGGCGCGCAGGGCCGAATTGGCGTGGTGCACGAGGGCCACGTTCTCCACGTCATACATGGAGCTGCCCTTGAGCAGACCCGCTTCGGCGAGGGCAGCCTCGAGCTTTTCGACACCCTGATCGGTGAAGGTCGCCGCACGATGCTTTTCATCGAGCTCGTAATCGCCCTCTTCGATGATCGGCATGAGGGCGTCGATCTTGATGTAGAGGTCGGAGCGATCTTCGGCGGGGCCGGAAATGATGAGCGGGGTACGGGCTTCGTCGATGAGGATGGAGTCCACTTCGTCGACGATGGCGAATTCATGGCCGCGCTGCACCATCTGGGCGCGCGTATATTTCATGTTGTCGCGAAGATAGTCGAAGCCGAGCTCGTTATTGGTCCCATAGGTGATGTCGCAGGCATAGGCCGCCTGGCGTTCGGGATCGGTGAGACCAGGAACGATGACGCCGGTGGTGAGCCCGAGGAAGCCATAGATCTGGCCCATCCAGGCGGCGTCGCGCTTGACGAGGTAATCGTTGACCGTGACCAGATGCGCGCCCTTGCCGGTCAGCGCATTGAGATACATCGGCAGGGTCGCAACCAGCGTCTTGCCTTCACCCGTACGCATTTCAGCGATGGCACGGTCATTGAGCACCATGCCGCCGATGAGCTGGGTATCAAAGTGGCGCATGCCGGTGACGCGCTTGGATGCCTCGCGCACGGTGGCAAAGGCCGGAACGACCAGATCTTCAAGCTTGGCGCCCTGGGCAATCTGCGCCTTGAACTCGGCGGTGCGGGCGCGCAGGGCGTCGTCACTCAGCTTGGCGAGTTCTGGCTCCAGCGCATTGATCACTGCGACCTTGCTTTGATAACGCTTCACCTGCCTGTCCGAGGGTGATCCGAAAATCTTCCGGGCGAGCGCAGCAAGTGCCATGTTTTTCTACCTTTATGTGCGCGCGGCGGGGTTCCGTGGGATCAGAGGACCTATTGTCTCTGCTGGTTCCGCAACCAACCCATTTCGCCTCGTCACAAACTTGGGGAGCCTTTTTGGTTCCCATTCTGTGGTGTCTCTATGAGCCGCCTGCGCACCGACGGCGCCGCAGTCAACCCATGCTTGAAAAGCGGGTGAGATGTAAGAGTGGGGTCCTGTCTTGTCAACGTATCCGAAATCCGCCACACCTTGTCGACCCTTGGTTTTCCGGGCCCCGGGAGGCACTCTAGCGAGTGAATAACTGTGCTGTCCGGCACATTTTAGCCCCCTTGTCGTGCGAGCCGAGGCAGGACAAAAACGACCATGCCGGTAAAATTCAGACAGACCGGCCCCAGGAGACAGAGTTCCCAATGATCAATCCGACCATGCGCCTGCTGCGCGCAGCCAGCCTCGCCACCCTTATCGCCGCCATGCCGGCGCTGGGTGCCATGGCCCAGGAAGCGACGCCGCCCACCACCGAGGCCCAGGCCGTCGACCCAGCCGCTGTGGTCGCGACCGTGGGCGATCAGGTGATTACCGAAGCCGATCTGGGCTTTGCCGCCGAAGACATGGCGCAGGACCTGGCGCAGATGCCGGAACAGGAACGCCGCGCTTTCCTCGTGCGCATCCTGATCGACATGAAGGTGATGTCCCAGGCGGCCCGTGCCGAAGGCATGGATCAGACCAAAATCTTCGAACTGCGCCAGAAATATCTTGAGGAGCGCGCCCTGCGCCGCGCCTATTTCAACGACGTCATCGCCGGCGCCGTGACCGAAGAAGCCGCCCGCGCCGAATATGACGACTTTGTCGCCCAGTTCCAGCCGCAGGACGAAATCCGCGCCAGCCACATCCTGGTCGAGACCGAAGAAGAAGCCCAGGCAGTCAAGGCCGAGCTCGAAGGCGGCGCTGACTTTGCCGAACTGGCCAAGGTCAAGTCGATCGATCCGGGTTCCGTCAATGGCGGCGACCTCGGCTTTTTCGGCCGTGGCATGATGGTACAGCCCTTTGAAGAAGCCGCCTTTGCCCTTGGCGAAGCCGGCGAGCTGTCC
>JAAZLP010000324.1 GCA_012799265.1 Phyllobacteriaceae bacterium
AAGGCCGGCGGGGACCAGCGAAAGCGTGGCGAAAAGCCAGCCGCCACCAGCGGCAAGAGAGGCGATATTCCAGAGGACGAAAGCGCCAGCATAGAGGGCCGAAACAGCGATACGGACATTGGCGCCAAAGAGGCGCGCGGTGGATTTGACGCCGACCAGCGCATCGTCCTCAACGTCCTGAAGGGCATAGATGGTGTCGTAGCCGATGACCCAGAGGATGGTGCCCGCATAAAGAAGGACGGGAGCCCAGCCGAGACCGCCGGTCTGGCTGGTCCAGCCGACCAGCGCGCCCCAGGAGAAGGCGAGACCCAGGAAAAACTGGGGCCACCAGGTGATGCGCTTCATGAAGGGGTAGATCGCCACCAGCACCAGGGAAGCGACGCAAGCCCAGACGGTGAAGCGGTTGAACTGGAAGAGAATGACCGAGGCGAGAAGCGTCTGGGCGATGAGGAAGTAGAGCGCTTCCTTGGCCGTGACCTGTCCCGAGGGAATGGGGCGCGAACGGGTGCGGGCGACCTTCATGTCGATGTCGCGATCGACGATGTCATTAAAGGTGCAGCCTGCACCACGCATCAGGACAGCGCCGAAGAACATGAGCACGGCGGCCCACCAGCCGAAGCCGAACTCGGGCTGGGCGATAGCGGCCAGACCAATGCCCCAGGCGCAGGGCCAGAACAGGAGCCAGAAGCCAATCGGACGATCCCAACGGGCCAGACGCCCATAGGGCTTGACCTGATCGGGGGCATAACGATCGAGCCAGTTATTGTTCTGGGCGTCGGCGACGGTGCCGGTCTGGGCCATGGAAATTGCTCCTAACGCGCTGCGGCAGGTCTACTGCGTTTGGCCGGATTAGAGTAGACCTCACAGACCACTTGTCCAAATGCGAGGTCGCGCCCCAATGCCGCGCAGCCATTCCAGCCTGCAACGTCTCTATGTCACGCCCGATCTTTATCAAGGCGGCGCGCTGACGCTGGAAAAGGACCAGTCGCTTTATCTGGCGGCGGTGCTGCGCAAGAGCGTGGGCGATGAAGTGGTGCTGTTCAACGGTCGCGACGGCGCCTGGCTCTGCCGACTGACCGGCGATTCGAAAAAGTCGGTTTCGCTGGAAGTGGTCGAGCAGATCGCGCCGCAGACCCCGCAATCGGACCTCTGGTATGGTTTTGCACCGCTCAAGAATGAGCGTCTCGACTATGTGATCCAGAAGGCGGTGGAGATGGGCGCTGGCACGATCCAGCCCGTCATGACCCAATATACGCAGGTCCATCGCCTCAAGAGCGAGCGGCTAGCGGCCAATGCCATCGAGGCGGCAGAGCAGTGTGAAGTGCTGAGCGTGCCGGTGATCGCGCCGGAAATTGCGCTCGACCGGCTGTTGGACGGCTGGACGGAAGCGCATGGCGACCGCAAGCTGATCTTTGCCGATGAGGGGGAGGCTTCTTCGTCACCGGTTGAGACCCTTACCGCGCTGCGCGGGCAGCGGGTCGGGTTGCTGGTGGGGCCGGAGGGCGGATTTTCGGACGAAGAGCGCGGGAAACTACGGGCCCTGCCCTTCGTTGTGCCCATAAGCCTTGGACCGCGCATCCTGCGCGCGGACACGGCGGCTGTGGCGGCGCTTGCAGTTACGCAGGCTATCATCGGCGATTGGCGATAAAAGCTGATTGCAATCCATCATGCGGTCGCTATGTTCGCGCCGCTAGAATACGGGCAAGAGAACAATATGGCCGGCGCCGACACCGAATCGCCTCTGATCCAATCCAGGGCTGACCTTATCGAAGCCATGGAACGCGGCAGCAAGCCACGCGAAGAGTGGCGTATCGGCACCGAGCACGAAAAGCACGTCTTCCACACCGACCCGCTGCGCCCGGTCGCCTATGAAGGCGAACAGGGTATTCGCAAGCTCCTTGAGGGCATCGAGCGCGAGACCGGCTGGGAGCCCTTCTACGACGGCGAGAACCCGATCGGGCTGCGCAACAAGGAAGTGGCCGGCGGCATTTCGCTTGAGCCAGGCGGGCAGTTCGAGCTCTCCGGTGCGCCTATGGCGGACCTTCATGGCACGGCGAAGGAAATGGCCGAGCATATGGCGGTTTCCAAGAAGGTGGCTGCGCCGCTGGACATTCATTTCCTCGGGCTCGGCGTGACGCCACTCTGGGCAGTGAATGAAATCGAATCCATGCCAAAGTCGCGCTATGCGATCATGACCCCCTATATGGACAAGGTCGGCACGCTTGGCACATCGATGATGTACCGGTCGGCAACGGTGCAGACCAATCTAGACTTTTCCGACGAAGCCGACATGGTGAAAAAGCTGCGCGTCTCGCTGGCGCTGCAGCCGGTGGCGACGGCGCTCTTTGCCAATTCGCCTTTCGCCAATGGCCAGGAAACGGGCTACCTCAGCTTCCGCAGCGAAATCTGGCGCAATACCGATGATGCGCGGACGGGCATGCTGCCCTTCGTTTTCGACGAGGGTTTCGGCTTCGAGCAATATGCCGATCACGCGCTCCGGGTGCCGATGTATTTCGTCATCCGCGACGGCAAATATGTAAACGTCGCCGGTGAGAGCTTCCTCGATTTCCTTGATGGCAACCTGCCCCAGCTGCCGGGCGAAAAGCCGACGATCAAGGATTGGGAGGACCACCTCTCGACGCTGTTCCCGGAAGTGCGGCTGAAGCAGTTCCTCGAAATGCGCGGCGCCGATATGGGCGACGAGGCGCATGTGATCGCGCTGTCGGCCTTCTGGACGGGCCTGCTCTACGACGACATTTCGCTCGAAGCGGCATGGGAGCTGGTGAAGGACTGGACCAACGAGGAACGGGATTATCTCCGTCGCGAAGTGCCGCGGCTGGGTCTCGACACGCCGTTTGATCGCTCGAGCCTCTTTGACATTGCCGCCCAGGCAGTGGGCGTCGCCGCCGCCGGCCTTGTGCGCCGCAACCGTCTCGACGCGCAGGGCCGCGACGAAACGATCTATCTGCGGCCGCTGGAGGAAACCGTCCAGACCGGGAAATCCCCGGCGCAGCGCTGGATCGAGAAGTTCCGCGGCGAATGGAATGGTGATCTGACGCGCATCTTCACCGAAGCCGAGATCTAAAGCCAATCTCCGCTTGCCTCCCTCTGCCTGCTGGTGCATCACGCGGCCAGTGGCAAAGGAGACGACGCATGCGGGTTTTGGTCATCGGTTCGGGTGGACGTGAGCACGCGCTGGCCTGGAAGATTGCGCAGTCGCCGCAGGTTGAGGCCGTGTTTGTTGCGCCGGGCAATGGCGGGAGCGAACTCGTCGCGACCAATCTTGCCGTCGATATCAATGACCATGACGCGGTGATTGCCGCCGCCCGCGAGCACGGGATTGATTTCGTGGTTGTGGGGCCGGACGCGCAGGTCGTGGCCGGGCTGGGCGACGATATCCGCGCTGCCGGGATCACCTGCTTCTGCCCGTCCAAGGCTGCCGGGCAACTCGAGGGCTCGAAAAGCTTCACCAAGGCGCTTTGCGACGAATATGACATCCCGACCGCTGGCTATGCCCGGTTCGAGGATGAAGCCTCGGCGCTGGCCTATCTCTATACTCACGGCGCGCCCATCGTGATCAAGGCGGACGGTCTGGCTGCCGGCAAGGGCGTCACCGTCGCCATGAATGTGGAAGACGCGGAAGAGGCCATCGTCGACTGCTTCTCCGGCGCCTTTGGCGAATCCGGCGCTGCCGTCGTCATCGAAGATTTCATGGAAGGCGAGGAGGTCAGCCTCTTTGTGCTCAGCGACGGCGAGAACATCCTGCCGCTGACCACCGCACAGGATCACAAGCGCGCCTTTGATGGCGACATCGGTCCCAATACAGGTGGGATGGGTGCCTACTCCCCTGCCCCGGTGATGACGCGCGAGCTCTATGAAGAGACGATGACGAGGATCATCGAGCCGACCATTCGCGGCATGGCGGCGCGGGGGACGCCCTTTGCCGGTGTGCTCTTTGCCGGGCTGATGCTGACCGAGGATGGGCCGAAGCTCGTCGAATACAATGCCCGCTTCGGCGATCCGGAATGCCAGGTGATGATGATGCGCATGGAAAGCGACATCGTGCCGCTGCTGCATGCGGTGGCCACGGGGACGCTGAAGGGCCACGATGTCCGGTGGAAAGACGCGTTTGCCCTGACCGTGGTGATGGCAAGCGAAGGCTATCCGGGCAGCTATGGCAAGGGCAGTACAATCGGAGGCGCTGACGATATCGACAGCGACGCGTTGACGGTTTTCCATGCCGGAACGAAGCGG
>JAAZLP010000325.1 GCA_012799265.1 Phyllobacteriaceae bacterium
ATGGCCCAGGCAATGGCAGCAGCCGCCGGTGCGGTGATGGTGTTGAGGAAGGCCTGGGCGGCAAGACCGTTGGCACCCAGGGCCGAGCCGGCATTGAAGCCGAACCAGCCAACCCAGAGCAGGCTCGCCCCGATATAGACGAAGACGAGGTTATGGGGGGCAATCGGCTCCTTCATGTAGCCCATGCGCGGGCCCAGCACGATGGCGGCGACGAGCGCGGCAACGCCGGAATTGATGTGGACCACGGTGCCGCCGGCGAAGTCGAGGGCGCCCATGTTGAAGAAGAGACCAGCGCCCGACCACACCATGTGGGCGATGGGCAGATAGGAGAAGGTGAACCAGATGGCCAGGAACGCCATCACGGCGCCGAACTTCATGCGCTCGGCAATGCCGCCGACGACGAGCGCGGCCGTGATGCAGGCAAAGGTTAGCTGGAAGACGACGAAGACCAGTTCGGGAATGGTGCCCGAGACCGCATCCGGAGTGACATTGGCGAGGAAGAGATTGGAGAAGTCACCGATGAAGGCGGAGAGGCCGCCTTCGGTGGGGCCGGAGAAGGCAAGGGAATAGCCATAGGCGACCCAGAGCAGCGCGATCATGGAGAAGGCGCCGAAAACCTGAGTGACGACCGAAAGCACGTTCTTGGCGCGGACGAGGCCGCCGTAGAAGAGCGCAACGCCCGGAATGGTCATCATGATGACCAGCAGCGTCGAAACGATCATCCAGGCGGTGTCGCCGGTGTCGATGGCAGCGACTTCCTCGACGACGGCGGGCACTTCTGCCGCCACTTCCTGGGCAATGGCTGGCAGCGCCAGCGCGAGGGAGGCCAGTGCAGCGCCTCCGATAAGCTTGTTCATCTTCATCTTTTTCTCCCGAAGACGCTTAGAGGGCTGACGCGCCGGTTTCACCGGTGCGGATGCGGGTGACGGCCAGGAGGTCGAGCACGAAAATCTTGCCGTCGCCGATGCGACCGGTCTGGGCGCTATCGCGGATGGCATTGCTGACCTCGTCGGCCAGCTCGTCATCGACGGCGATTTCGATCTTGAGCTTGGGCAGGAAGTGCACGGCATATTCGGTGCCGCGGTAAATTTCCGAATGCCCCTTCTGACGCCCGTATCCCCTGACCTCGGTAACAGTCATGCCGTGAACATCGAGCGAGTTCAGTGCCTGCCTTACTTCCTCGAGCCGGGACGGCTTGATGATTGCTATCACCAGTTTCATGTGACCCCCTTGGCGCCGGTACGGCGCGTGCTGGAACGATCACTGGAGACTCAAGCCGCGTGCCAACTTGCAGGCTTTGGAATTGCTCAATCCGGACAACGGCTTGCACGGGGAGCAGGCAGGTGCCTGCAAGGCGTACAAAATATCTGCCCTCAAAATAGGCAGTCTGGATTGGCGTTGATGCTTTTTTGAACATTACTTTCCGGGGGTGTGCAGTCCGCAGGTTTGCGAGTGGGGAAGCCTCTGTGGCGGACCGAAGAGGTGCGAACTGCACGCCGCCGGCAAGCGGCGGGGATGGCCGGCCCGAAGGCCGACCATCCGGAGCGATTACTTGAACTCGGGATAGGCTTCGACGCCGACTTCAGCCACGTCGAGACCAAGGTCCTCATCTTCGGCCGACGGGCGGAGACCCATGACAGCCTTGAGGATGAACCAGAGCACGATGCTGACGGCGAAGACGAAGACGCCAACGGCGAGGATGCCGGTGAGCTGTGCGCCCAGGTTCGCATCGGGATTGGTGAAGACCACGGCCACGGTGCCCCAGATGCCGGCGAGGAGGTGGACCGGGATGGCGCCGACAACGTCGTCGATCTTGAGTTTGTCGAGAAGCGGCACGGCGAAGACGACGATCACGCCACCAACGGCACCGATGAGCGAGGCAGTGCCCAGACCCGGGGTGAGCGGTTCAGCAGTGATGGAGACGAGACCAGCCAGCGCGCCGTTGACGACGAAGGTGAGGTCGACCTTCTTGTAGATGACGGCCGAGAGGATGGCAGCGGCAATGGCACCACCGGCAGCAGCGGCATTGGTGTTGGCCATGACGCGACCGACGTCAGCGATGTCGCCAATAGTGCCCATGGCGAGCTGGGACGCGCCGTTAAAGCCATACCAACCCATCCAGAGGATGAACATGCCGAGGACGGCAAGCGGCATGTTGGAGCCGGGAATAGCGCGGGTCGTGCCATCCGGATTGTACTTGCCGCGACGGGCGCCGAGGACGATGGCACCGGCCAGAGCTGCCCAGCCACCAACCGAGTGCACAACGGTGGAACCAGCAAAGTCGATGAAGCCCATCTGATCAAGGAAACCACCACCCCACTTCCAGGAGGCCTGGATCGGGTAGACGAGAGCGGTCAGCACGGCCACGAAGACGAGGAAGGGCAGCAGCTTGATGCGCTCGGCAACGGTGCCCGACACGATCGATGCTGCGGTGGCGCAGAACATGACCTGGAAGAAGAAGTCGGAGCTGGTGGTTGCGTAGGTAAGGTCTGCCGCATCAGCGGTGAGACCAACCGGCTCGAGCACGGCAATGCCGATGGCACCGAAGATGCCGTCGATGAGCCAGCCATCGCCCGGATACATGATCTGATAGCCGATCACGTAGTAGGCCAGACAGGCAAGCGAATACATGGTGATGTTCTTGAGCAGCTGCATGCTCACATTCTTGGTGCGCACGAAGCCAGCTTCGAGCATGGCGAAACCAGCCGCCATCCAGAACACGAGGATGCCGCCGATGAGCATCAGGAAGGAGTTGAGGATGTATTTGGTGTGCAGCGCCGCTTCGCCAGCAACGACGTCGACGACTTCAGCGGCTTCAGCAGCCGGAGCATCCTGACCGAGAGCGGGCAGTGCGAGCAGAAGCGACGCCAGCGCCACGCCGCCTGCCATCTTTAGGGGAGTCTTGAACCCTGACATTGTGTTTTTTCTCCTGAGATCTGGTTGCGTCACAGAGCCGAAGCGCCGGTTTCGCCGGTGCGGATGCGGGTGACTGCGAGGAGGTCGAGAATGAAAATCTTGCCGTCGCCGATGCGGCCGGTCTGGGCGGCATCGCGAATGGCTGCACTGACCTGTTCGGCAAGATCGTCATCAACGGCGATTTCGATCTTGAGCTTGGGCAGGAAGTGAACGGCGTATTCGGTGCCACGGTAGATTTCCGAATGGCCCTTCTGGCGTCCGTAGCCCTTCACTTCGGTCACGGTCATGCCGTGCACATCGAGCGAGTTGAGGGCCTGCCGGACCTCTTCGAGCCGGGATGGTTTGATGATCGCGACCACCAGTTTCATGGGTACCCCTTTCCTGCCTTTACGCGTTTCAACGCCAGTCACAGACTCAAGACGCGTGCCAAACTCGTTGTGGCACCTCAAAAATGCCGGTTTTTCAGGGGCTTGGCGGGAATCCGAAGGGCGTGCTAAACAGCAGCACGATCGCTCGATGCGACAGCGATCGCCCAAACTTTAGGCAAATTCCAAAATTTGCATAATTTTTTATCGTAGTGCTCATGCGGCACTGCACCCCTTGCTTTCATGGGCAGGGGGGAAGAAAAGTTTGGCCAAGATGGAGTGCCGCCGATGAGCCAGATGCAGACCAGCCGCTACGACGTCATCATTGTGGGCGGTGGACCCGCCGGGCTGACGCTGACCCTGGCGCTGGCGCAAGCGGCGCCGGGCATTCGCCTCGCTCTCGTTGACCGGCGACCGCTCAGCGTGCCGCGCGACAATCGCGCCTCGGCCATTGCCGCAGGCGTGCGCCGCATCTGGGAGGCGCTGGGCGTCTGGCCGGACATGGAAGAACAGGCCCAGCCGGTCACCTCCATGCATATTACCGATTCAGGGACGGGCGATCTGGCGCGACCGCTGTTCCTGCAGTTTGACGGCGACGTGGCGCCGGGCGAACCCTTTGCCCATATGGTGCCCAACCAGGCCAGCGGCGCGGCTTTGCTGCAAAGCGCCGAAGGGCTGTTCAACATGATCGCACCCGCCGAGATTACCGGATGGTCGGGCGATGGCGCGCTGGCAAAGCTGACGCTGGCGGATGGGCGCGAACTGGTGGCGCCGCTCATCGTCGCCGCCGATGGCGCGCAATCGGGCCTGCGCCAGAGTGCCGGGATCAAGACCTGGGGTCACGATTATCGCCAGATGGGGCTCGTCGCTACCATTGCTCACGAACTGCCGCATGAAGGCGTCGCCTATGAACATTTCCGGCCCGCCGGACCCTTTGCCAGCCTGCCGCTGACCGGCAACCGCTCCTCGCTGGTCTGGACGGAAAGCGCCGCCGACGCGCCGCGCTTTCTCGCCATGACGCCGGAAGAGCAGGCCGTCGAGATCGAGGCGGCCATGGGGTCGACACTGGGCGCGGTGACGCTCGAAGACAAGCTGATGGGCTTTCCGCTCAAGCTGCAGCTGGCGCAGAGCTTTATCGGGCCACGGCTGGCCCTGATCGGGGATGCCGCGCATGTCATTCACCCCATCGCCGGCCAGGGCCTCAATCTGGGCCTCAAGGATGTCGCGGCGCTGGCGGAGGTCATTGTCGACGCCATGCGGCTCGGGCTCGATCACGGCACCGAGGATGTGCTCGAGCGCTATCAGGCCTGGCGGCGGCCCGACACCGCATCGATGGTGGCCGTGACCGACGGTATGAACCGGCTCTTTTCCAATGATGTGGCGCCCGTTCGGGCGCTGCGCGATTTCGGACTGGGCCTTGTCGACCGGTCCGGGCCGGTCAAATCCGCCCTGATTCGCGTTGCCTCGGGCATTGGCACGCGCGGCCCGAAACTTCTGAGCGGCCTGCCGCTCTAGTCCGGATCGGGGCGGCGCGTATGCCGCTCCAGTTCCTCGGGCGCAATGGTGCGCGCCTCCTCAAGACTGAGGAGCGGCACGCCCTTGACCACCGGAAAAGCCAAGCGCGCCGCCACCGAGATCAGCTCATCCCGTTCCGGGGTGAGCGTGAGTCGCGTCTTGGTCAGCGGGCAGACCAGCATTTCCAGCATCCGCGGATGCATCTGGTGGCGGGGATCGGGTTCGTCGGCCATCAGTTGAGCGGGGCCGCGCCGCCAGCGCCGCCGCGGGCCATTTCATATTCGGTGATGGCGATCAGCGTTTCAGCCCGCGCCTGCAGGGTTTTCGCTTCGAGCAGGACCTGCTTTTCGGCCGCGCCATAGGGCGAAACCATGCAGCAAAAATTGACCAAATCCGCCGTGCCGGTATTTTCGATCTCGTCCCAGTTGAGTTCGATGCTGGCAAATTCGGCATAGTCGCGCATCATCTTGAGAAAGCGCGCGCGATCGACCTCTTCCTCACCAAAATTACGCGAGAAATCGGCGGCAAATTCGTCCGCCGAGATGACGCATTGGCGATAGGGCGTCATCACCGTCAGTTCATGCATGAGCCGGAAGCGCGTCACCCCTTCAAGGATGATGAAATAACGGCCATCGCCATTTTCCTCGAAATGGGTGAGCCGCCCCAGGCACCCGATCGACTGCAGGGGCGCCCTGCCCTGCGGGCTTTCCTCGCTGGTGTCTTCGGGCTGGATCAGGCCGACAAGACGGTCGCCGCGCAGGGCAGCATCGATCAGCTCGATATAGCGCGGCTCAAAGACATTGAGCGGGCGATGGGAGAAAGGCAGCAGCAGGGCCCCGCTCAGCGGGAAAACCGGAACGGATTTGGGCAGATCGGCCGGACTTGTCGGTCGCTTCGGCATGGCCCCTCTCAGGAAAACAGCGCTGTGGAGAGGAGGCGCCGACCCTTGATGGTGGCTGGATCCTTGAAGCCCCAGGCATCGAAGAATTCCAGCAGCTTGGCGCGGGCTCCATCCTCATTCCAGGCGCGATCGCGCTTGATGATGGCGACCAGCGCCTCGGCGGCCTCAAGCCGCTTGCCTTCGGCATTATAGACAATGGCGAGATCAAATCGCGCCTGATGATTGTCGGGGTCGGCGGCGACGGCCGCTTCCAGCGTTGCGGCTTCCGAAAGACCAGAGGCCTCTTCCTTGAGGCGAATCGCATTGGCGACAGCGGTATAGGCATCGCCGCTGCGCTGGTCTTCGGGGACCATGTCGAGCGTGGCCTTGGCCTGCTCGGTCTCGTCGGCCTGCATATAGATGCCGGCAAGGCCGATCAGTGCTTCGGCATTGTCGGGGACATGCTGGAGAATCATGCCGAAAATCTGGGCGGCCTGACCAAGATCGCCGGCATCCTGCGCCGCCTGGGCGGCCTTGAGGGCATCGGCAATCTGCGCCTCGAGCGAATCAGCCTGGGGCTGACCAGCAGGCGCTGCGGCAATGACGCGCTCGGCAAAGCGGCGCACTTCGCCTTCCGGCATGGCGCCCATGAAACCATCAACCGGGCGACCGCCGGCAAAGGCGAAAACGGCGGGAATCGACTGGACGCCGAGCTGGCCGGCGAAATGGGGATGCTCGTCGATATTGATTTTCACCAGTTTGATCTGGCCGGCCTTTTCCTGCACCACCTTTTCAATGGCCGGGCCAAGCTGGCGGCAGGGACCGCACCAGGGAGCCCAGAAATCCACCAGAACCGGGACTTCGAGCGAGGCATCGATCACATCGGCCTTGAAGCCGGCATCGCTGCCGTCGCGGACAAGACCGGCGGCGGGCTGGGCGCTGGGGGCACCGTCAAAGGACAAGGTCATAACAAATGCTCTCGATCAGGAGGAAACTGGCTGTGTTGCGGTCTTTTTGCGCCCCTCAAGGCGCCGGTGGCAAGCCCTCTTTCCCACAGGCTGAAGCTAACTTGCCGCAGGCGCAAAAAACTGGGTTGCATTCACGTCTGCGATTAGGCATATAGCGCCTCGTTGACGCGGTTCAAGCCGCAGCGACACGGAGCGCGGGTGTAGCTCAGGGGTAGAGCATAACCTTGCCAAGGTTAGGGTCGTGGGTTCGAATCCCATCGCCCGCTCCAAATTACCAAAGGCCGGCAAGCCTTTGGTTGCAAAGGGTCCTTCGGGACCCTTTTTGCATTTCTGGGATTTCTCAAAGTCATCGGCGATCGCGCCGGGTGTCGATAAGGCCGGGTGATCCTGACCGTGTCATCGCCCACGCAACTCCATTTTCAATTGTTCGACCCGCAATGGAGCAAATCAACTGCAGCCCTCACGTCAGGTGTAGAGGGAACGGCGGAAAGAACTGATTCTGCACGCAGAAGCGTCGCGGATTTCCAGCCGTCAGAGGCGCTTGCCTCGGCTCTCAGGAACACAAAGCTGCGCCCGGCGTTCTTTCCCGGGTGGGGCGCGTTGAGACGTTTGGTGCCCCGATGATTTTGGAGCATCGACATGCAAGACGACACCAAGTCACCCGCCACCCAGAACAGCCTTGACCATCATGCCCCCGGCACCAGTCAGCAGCAGCCCGAGACAAAGCTCGGCAATGCGGGGGAGACCCAGCAGCAGGCCACCGGCGCTGATGGCGCGGCCTATCTGACGGATAACTTTGGCCACCGGATTTCGGACAATCAGAACAGCCTCAAGGCGGGTGTGCGCGGGCCGACGCTGCTCGAAGATTTCGTGCTGCGCGAAAAGATCTTCCACTTCGACCATGAGCGCATCCCCGAGCGCATCGTGCATGCGCGCGGCTCGGGCGCACACGGCGTCTTTGAGGTGACCAAGGCCATTCCCGAGCTGACCAAAGCCAAGCTCTTTGGCTAGAAGGGCAATAGCTGTCCGGTCTTTGTGCGCTTTTCGACGGTGGCCGGTGGCGCCGGATCGATCGATACGCCGCGCGATGTGCGCGGCTTTGCGGTCAAGCTTTATACCGAAGAGGGCAATTGGGACCTCGTTGGCAACAATATCCCGGTCTTCTTCATCCAGGACGCGATGAAGTTCCCGGATCTTGTCCATTCGGTGAAGATGGAAGCCGATCGCGGATATCCGCAGGCGGCGTCGGCGCATGACACGTTCTGGGATTTTGTCGGGCTGATGCCCGAGACCATGCACATGATCATGTGGGCCATGTCAGACCGTGCCATTCCGCGCTCGCTGCGCATGATGGAAGGCTTTGGCGTCCACACCTTCCGCTTCGTCAATGAGAAGGGCGAAGGCAAGTTCGTCAAATTCCACTGGAAGCCCGTGCTCGGGATTGAATCAACGACCTGGGACGAGGCGGTGAAGATCGCCGGCGCGGATCCTGACTTCCATCGCCGGGATCTTTTCGAAGCAATCGACAAGGGCGATTTCCCGGCCTGGGACCTGGGTTTGCAGGTGTTTGATGAAGCGTTCGCCGAAAGCCAGCCTTATGACGTGCTGGATGCGACCAAGCTCATCCCAGAGAAAGTCATTCCGGTCGAAATCATCGGTCGCATGACGCTCAACCGGAACGTCGACAATTTCTTTGCCGAAACCGAGCAGGTCGCCTTCCTGCCGTCCAACATCATTCCCGGCATCGACTTTTCCAACGACCCGCTGCTGCAGGGGCGTCTGTTCTCCTATCTCGACACGCAGAAATCGCGTCTGGGCACGACCAATTTCCACCAGATCCCGATCAACGCGCCGAAATGCCCGTTCCACAATTTCCAGCGCGACGGGATGATGCAGACGCTGGTGCCGAAGGGCAGGGCCAATTACGAGCCGAACAGCCTTTTTGAGGCCGGTGAAGACACCGGGCCGCGAGCCAGCATGGAGACCGGGTTCACCTCGTTCCGCGAAAATGGCGAGCGCAATGATCCGACCGAGAAGGTCCGCGTGCGCGCCGAGCTGTTCGCCGATCACTTCAGCCAGGCGCGGCCGTTTTACAAGAGCCAGACCGCCAATGAGCAGGCGCATATCGCCAGCGCAATTGTCTTCGAGCTTTCGAAGGTGACGCTGGAGCATGTGCGCAATCGCGTCATGTCGCGCCTGCGCAATATTGACGAGGATCTGGCCAAGCGTGTGGCCGATGGACTGGCGATGAAGCTGCCGGAAAAGGCTAAAGCGGCGCGTGAGCCGATCGACATGGATGTGTCGGACAAGGAGAGCATCGACAAGCTCAAGGCCGACATTGAGGCGGCCGGTGGTTCGGTGAAGCTGGTGGCGCCCAAGGTCGGCGGCATCCCGGTCAAGGGCGGCACGCTCAAGGCGGACGAAAAGCTCGATGGCGCGCCATCTGTTGTGTTTGACGCTGTGGCCTCGGTGCTGATGCCGGATGCGGCGGAAAAGCTCACCAAGAACGCGGCAGCGATCCAGTGGTTTGCCGATGCCTTTGCCCACTGCAAGACCATTGGCCACTGCAAGGGCACGCAGATCCTGCTCGACAAGGCCAATGTCGAAAAGGATGCGGGCGTTGTGCCGTGGGAAGAGTTGGTGAAGGTCGGCCCGGTGCGTCACTGGGATCGTGAACCCAAGGTACGCGATCTGGCCTGAGCCACCATTCAAATATGATAGCGGCCCCTCGAAATGAGGGGCCGTTTTTTTGTTGGCCTATCGCTTGGCGAAGAAGGCCAGAGCCTCCTGGCCGACAATGACCGGGTCGTAGTCATGGCTCTGGCCAGCGAGCGTCCTGCGCGTGGCGTTTGGGAGGCCCGAGGCGACCCAGTCGGCGCCGGCCCGCATGAAGGGGAAGGAGGCGTCGCCATCGAGAATGAGAACGGGCGCAGTGACCGACTGCCAGCGCGCGGGCGGATCATCGGTCGCGCGCGCATCGGCGAGCACACGATAATCGTGTTCGATGGTGAGACCGACAGCGGCAAAGGAGGGCCATGAAGGGCTGTTGCGGAAGCCCTCAAAGACCTCGGGCGGCATGATGTCGAAAAGGAAATTGACGATCATGTCCTCGCCGCGGTTTTCGGCGGCGAGCGCGGCCATGTCGCGATGGTCGGACTGATAGCTTTCCGAGGATCGTTCGGGGTCGATGGGCGGCTCATACATGACGAGGCCCTTGACCTTGCTGCCCAACGCTGCGGTGGCTTCAAGCGCGAGAACGGCACCGGAGGACATGCCGAAGAGACGGGCCGAGCCGCCATTGGCGTCGATCAGCGCCTCGATATCCTCGATTTCGCGGGCGACCTCATAGGGCCAGGTGTCGGTGGATTCGCCGCGGCCGCGACGGTCATAGATGAGCACGGTGTAGTCGCCCGCCAGCTGGCGCGCGAGACCGGGTGTGCCTTCGGGATCAATGCCGCGATATTGGGTGGCGCCGGCCACGGCGACGAGCAAGGGGCCGCTGCCGTGGGTTTCGTAGCCGATGCGGGTGCCGTCCCGGGAAATGACCTGTGCCATGAATGTTCCTCCGCTGGTTCATGCTAGCATGACGAAGGAAGGACGCCCATTTCGACAAGGAAGGTCAGGTGATCGTCGTCCCCTCGGCGTTGAAGACATGGGCCTTGGCCGGATCAACATAGAGCGAAACAGTTGAGCCGAGATCGACCCGACGCTGGCCTTCGAGCACGACGGTGATGGACTGGCCATCACTGGTGGTGGCGTAGAGAACGGTCTGGCCGCCGAGATTTTCGACGAGATCGACGCGCACATCGGCAAACTTGATGCCGCTGCCTTCGCTGATGGAAATATGTTCGGGGCGGATGCCGAGCGTCGTGGCGCCGGTGACATCGCGACCGAGCGCGAGACTGGTACCCGCTGCCTTGACCATGCCGTTTTCGACGCTGGCGGCGAGGAAGTTCATCTTGGGCGAGCCGATGAAGCCGGCGACGAAGAGATTGCGCGGATTGTTGTAGAGCTCGAGCGGGGCGCCAGCCTGTTCGATGATGCCGGCGCGGAGGACCACGATCTTGTCGGCCATGGTCATGGCTTCGACCTGATCGTGGGTCACGTAGATCATGGTGTTGCCCAGATCATTGTGGAGCTTGGCGATCTCGACGCGCATGGCGACGCGCAATTCAGCGTCGAGGTTGGACAGTGGTTCGTCGAAGAGGAAAATCTTGGGCTCGCGCACAATGGCGCGGCCGATGGCGACGCGCTGGCGCTGACCGCCGGAAAGCTGCTTTGGCTTGCGTTTGAGGAGGGGCTCGATCTTCAAAATCTCGGCGGCGCGCTGGACGCGCTTTTCAATCTCGGGCTTGGGCATCCTTGCCGTTTCGAGACCGAAGGCGAGGTTCTGATAGACCGACATATGCGGATAGAGCGCATAGGACTGGAACACCATGGCGATGCCGCGCTTGGCGGCAGGCACCTCGTTCATGCGCTGGCCGTCGATGAGGAGGTCGCCGCCGGTGATGGGCTCGAGCCCGGCGATCATGCGCAGGAGCGTGGACTTGCCGCAGCCGGAGGGGCCGACAAACACGGTGAACTCGCCCGGATCGATGGTGAGATCGACGCCATGGATGACATGGACATCGCCATAGGCCTTCTGGATCCGCCGCAATTCGATGCTGGTTGCCATCTCAGGTCTCCTTCGCTTAGCGGAACGCGGCCGGGACCCAGCTCTCGTAGAGCGGGTGTTCGGGGCCGAGGGGCAGCACCACTTCGGTATGGGTGGTGGATGAGTGATAGAAGGCCGTCACCAGCTCCAGCGCACGGCGGGAATCGGCGCTGGTGACCGGGAGCGGGCCGAGGCCATTGATGGCGTCGTGAAAGCGCGCCATCTGCGTTTGGAAGCGGGAGGGCACGGGCACCCAATTTTCTAGGAGCCTGTCGATCTCGGCTTTGACCGCATCATTGCGCGGCAGGATTTTCCAGAGTTCCTTGCCCGGATTATAGGGGGCGTGATCGCTTTCGAAGGTGACGTTTTCGAACTGCAGGCGAATGCGGGTAATCTCATCCACGGATCCCAGGGTGGCGGTGAAGCTGGCAAGCGCGCCGCTGGTCATTTCGAGCGAGGCCGAGATGCAGTCTTCCACCTCGATGTCGTTTACGCGGGTGGCGACGCGGCCGAACATGCGGGCGATGTCGCCCATCAGATAGGTGAAGATGTCGTGCGGATGGATGGCGTGGCCCATGAGGACGCCGCCCAGTTCGGTCTTCCATTTGCCGCGCCAGGGAACCGCATAATAGTCCGCTTCGCGCCGCCACATGGTTTCGACCGTGCCGACATAGGGTTTTCCGGCGATACCGGCGTCGATGATCTTCTTGGCCTGTTCGATGCCGTCGCCGAAGCGATATTGGAAGACCGGCATGAGCTTGCCGCGCGAGCGCTTTTCTTCGGCCATGACGAGATCGACATCGCGGAGCGAACCGACCAGCGGCTTTTCGCAGACCACATGCTTGCCGGCGCGGAGGGCGGCGAGGACCATGGAGAGATGCGCGCCCGGCGGGGTGCAGACGTCGATGACGTCCACGTCGTCCATGGTGAGGAGATCATCGAAATTGGCGGTGCGGCGCTGGATGCCGAATTCGTCGCCTATTGCATCGAGCCGTTCCGGATTGAGATCACAGAGGGCGACCACGCGGAACTTGTCGGCATTGGGCAGATAGCCTTCGACGATATGCGAGCGACCAATGCCGCAGCCCACGATGGCGACGTTGAGAATGCGGCTCATTGTGCCCACTCCGTGCCCTGCTCCGCCATCTGCTGCGCGGTGAGCGCCATTTTCATGGCGTTGAAGCACCGCTCCTGCGGCATGGCCGTTTCGGTGCGGTTGCGCACATCGTCGAGGAACTGCCGGCCAAAGGGGAGCTCGACCTGCGAGCAATCCCTGTAGTGGACGCCCTTCTTGTCGACGAGGAAGAGGTGGTTGTCGCCCGGCTTGCCGTCGATATCGACATATTTGCGGAGCTCGATATAGCCCTCGGTGCCGAGGATGGTGAGACGGCCATCGCCCCAGGTGGGGAGGCCCTCGGGCGTGTACCAGTCGACGCGGACATAGCCGGTGGTTTCGGCGGTACGGACATGGGCGTCGCCGACATCCTGGAGGCCGGGGCGATGGGGATTGTTGCGGTTGGCGACGGAGGCGGAGACCACTTCCCCATCCATGGCACCGGAGAAGAAGAGGAACTGCTCGAACTGGTGGCTGGCAATGTCGCAGAGGATGCCGCCATAGCGATTGCGGGTGAAGAACCAGTCGGGGCGGTTGTTGAGGCGGAGCGAATGGGGGCCCATGCCGATGGTGTTGACCACCTTGCCGATGGCGCCGGCGGCAATGAGATTGCCGGCTTCGACAGCGGCGGGGACTTCGAAATGCTCGGAATAGAGCACGGAGAAGATGCGGCCGGTTTCCGCCTGCACGCGCTTGATTTCGTCGAACTGGGCGAAAGAAACCATGCCCGGCTTGTCGGTCAGAACGTCCTTGCCGTGGCGCATGGCAGCAAGACAGATGTCAGCGCGGTCGCCAGGAATGGCGGCGGTGACGATGACGGCGATGGAAGCGTCTTCAAGGATCGCTGCCGGATCGCTGACACGCTTTGCCTCGGGATATTTGTCACCAAAGGTTTTCGCGAGATCGTCCTCGACGGCATGGAAGGCGACGAATTCGGCACCGGCCCGCTTGAGACAGTCGACCTGCCCATAGATGTGGGCATGGTTGATACCGATGGCGGCGAACTTGATGGTCATAATCTACTCTTTGCTCGCTTGGGTTCTGTTGGGCGGTGAGCCGGGGCTCACCGCTTCATGCCCGTTGTCGCGATGCCCTCGATGAGCAGGCGCTGGAAGAAGAGGAAGAAGGCGAAGATCGGCACCAGAGCGAGGACGCTCATGGCGAACATGCCGCCATAATCGGACATGCCGGTGCTATCGACGAAGGTCCGGAGGCCCAGCATGACGGTGTATTGGCGGAGATCGGAGAGATAGATCAGCGGGCCAAAGAAATCGTCCCAGGTCCAGATGAAGGTGAAGATGGCAGCCGTCGCCAGAACCGGCGTCGAAAGCGGCAGGATGATCTTCCAATAGATGCGCCAGGGACCGGCGCCATCCATGCGCGCGGCTTCGTCCAGTTCCTTGGGAATGCCGCGGAAGAACTGCACCATGAGGAAGATGAAGAAGGCGTCGGCGGCGAGGAATTTCGGCACGACCAGCGGCAGGAAGGTGTTCACCCAGCCCATATTGAGGAAGAGCACATATTGGGGAATGAGCGTCACCTGATAGGGCAGCATCAGCGTCATCAGCATCATGGCAAACCAGAAGCGGCGACCGGCAAATTCAAGGCGCGCAAAGGCATAGGCGGCCAGGGAACAGGCCATGACATTGCCGATGACCGAGAGGCCGGAAATGACGAAGGAATTGAGGAAGAGCTGGCCAAAGCTGACGCGCAGCCCGTTCCAGCCGCGCACATAGCTGTCGAGGTTCCAGTTGATGCTGGGCAGGACGGAAATGCCCGAGGTGAAAATCTCGTTTTCCGGACGGAAGGATGCCGCCAAGAGCCAGAGCAGCGGATAGAGCATCAGGATCGATGCGATGATCAGGAGCGCATGCGAAACGATCGAGATGACGCGCTTGCGCGTTGGGCTCGCCGTGGTCACGACGGTCAGGCGATCTGCATCAGTCGTCATAATGCACCCAGAACTTTGACGTCAGGAACGAGAAGGCGGTGAAGGCGGCGACGATGATCAGCAGCACCCAGGCGAGCGCGGAGGCATAGCCCATGCGGAAGAAGCCGAATGCCTCGTTGTAGAGGTAGAGCGTGTAGAAGAGCGTCGAGTTGATCGGCCCGCCCGTACCGCCCGAGATGATGAAGGACGGGGTGAAGCTCTTGAAGGCTTCGATGGTCTGGATGATGGCATTGAAGAACACCACCGGGGTCAGCATGGGCAGGGTGATCTTCCAGAACTGGCGCCAGCGCGAGGCCCCATCGAGGCTGGCCGCCTCATACATGTCCTGCGGGATCTGACGGAGCCCGGCGAGGAAGATGATCATGGGCGAGCCGAACTGCCAGATGGCGAGAATGATCAGCGTCCAAAGCGACGTATTGGGATTGGAAATCCAGCTCGGACCAATGATGCCGAAAGTGGCAAGCACCTGATTGACGAGGCCATTGCCGGCAAAAATCTGGCGCCAGAGAATGGCGATGGCGACCGAAGCGCCGAGCAGGCTCGGCAGATAAAAGAGCGCGCGATAGATCGAGAGGCCGCGCATGCCGCGATTGAGCAGCAGGGCGACGCCCAGCGCGAAGGCCAGCTTCAGCGGCACCGAGAAGATGACGAAGATAAAGGTGACCCGCATGGAGGCGGCAAATTTCGGGTCATTGGTGAACATGCGCACATAATTGTCCATCCCGGCCCAGCGTGGAGCGGTCAGGAGATCGAAGTGCGTGAAGCTCAGATAGAGCGAGGTCAGGATCGGCCCGATGGTGAGGCCGAAAAAGCCGATGAACCAAGGCAAAAGGAAGAGATAGCCGGGGGCATGGTTTTCCCATACCCCCCGCCAGTATGAAGGGGCAGCCACGCCGGTTGGAGTTGCGTTGGACGTATCAACCTGCGTGGCCATAGTCGTTCCCTCAGTCTCAGGCCTGACGCGCGAGGATGGCGGCAGCTTCGGTGACGAAGTACTGGCCGGCGTCCTCTGGCGAGCGAGCCCCGAAAGCGACTTCCTGGCTCAATGTGCGCAGGAGCGAGATGTCGATTTCACCAGCAGCTGCCGGCGGCGGCGGGGGGAGCGGGCCAAGCAGGTCGCCGAGATTGGCGACGAAGTTGAGCGCGATCTGATCCTGCTCGTTGAGGGTCGGCGCGATGGCGTCGCGGACGCCCGGAATGCAGGGAATACCGCGTTCGACGCCAAGCACCTTCCCCGCTTCTGGGTCGTTGATGAAGAAGGAGAGATATTCGGCCGCCAGTTCCTTGTTGCTGGACGAGCCGCCAATGGAGAAGAACATCGACGGCTTGCGGTAGTGGCCGCCACCGACGCCCGGCGCGATGCGCGGGTAGCTGGTCATGGACAGCTTGTCCTTGTTGACCGACTGGTGGATGACGAGCTGGTTCGAGTTCGAGGGCAGGAGCGCTGCCTTGC